>DATGEF010000062.1:0-8115 GCA_035310405.1 Chloroflexia bacterium
ACAGGCCTGATCCTGCGCTTCATCGAGTACATGGACGTCGGCAGCACGAACGGCTGGCGGCTGGACGACGTGGTCGGCGCGGCCGAGATCGTGGCGCGGATCGGCGCGGTCTTCCCGCTCGTGCCGGTCGACCCCAACTACCCGGGCGAGGTGGCCCTACGCTATCGCTACCAGGATGGGCAGGGCGAGGTCGGCGTGATCGCCTCGGTGACCCAGCCGTTCTGTGGCGGCTGCACTCGGGCGCGCCTCTCCTCCGAGGGACGGCTCTACACCTGCCTGTTCGCCCGCGCCGGCCATGACTTCCGCGCGCTGCTGCGCGGCGGGGAGTCCGATGCGGCGATCGGCGAACTGGTGCGGAAAGTCTGGGGTGCCCGCAGCGACCGCTACTCTGAGATCCGCACCCAGGAGACCGCCGCCCGGCCCAAGATCGAGATGTCGCACATCGGTGGATAAGCCCCGATGGCCCGCATGATCTTCATGGGCACCCCGGCCTTTGCCGAACCCGCCCTGCGCCGGCTGGCCGCGGCGGGCTATGACCTGACCGTTGTCACCCAGCCGGATCGTCCCGGCCGCCGGAGCAGCGCGCCGATCGCGCCGCCGGTGAAAGTCCTGGCCCAGGCGCTGGGCCTGCTGGTCGAGCAGCCGCCGACGTTGCGCGATCCCGCGGTGGTCGATCGCATCCGAGACCTGGCGCCGGACCTCATTGTCGTCGTCGCCTATGGGGAGATCCTGCGGCCGGCCGTGCTGGACCTGCCGCGCCACGGCTGCGTCAACCTGCACCCCTCGCTGCTGCCGCGCTGGCGCGGCCCGACGCCGATTAATGCCGCGATCCGGGAAGGGGACACGACGACCGGGGTCAGCGTGATCCGCATGGACCGCGGCATGGACAGCGGGCCGCTGCTGGCCCAGGAGCAGGCCCCAGTGCGGCCCACCGACACCGCGGCGACGCTCGGCGCCCGCCTGGCCGAGCAGGGCGCCGCCCTGTTGGCGACCACCGTCGCGCGCGTGCTGGCCGGCACGATCACGGCGTGGCCCCAGGCGGAGGCGGAGGCGAAGACTTGCCGGCTGCTGCATACAGCAGATGGGCAGATCGACTGGAGAGACGAGGCCGCGGCGATCGAGCGCCAGGTGCGCGCGTATGATCCGTGGCCCGGGACTTTCACGATCTGGCAGGGGCGCCGCCTGAAGGTGCTGGCTACGCGCCTTTTGCCCGTCGCGGCCGGCCCGGATCGGCCCGGTTGGGTGCAGCGCGTCCGGGATCTCGACCCGCCGGCCGCCGAGGGCGCGCGGCGCCTGGCCGTGCGTTGCGGCGACGGCTGGCTGGAGCTCCTGCACGTGCAGCTCGAAGGCAAGCCGGCGACCGCGAGCGATCTCTTGCTGTCCGGCTATCCGGCGATCGTCGATTCCACCCTGACCCGACAGGAGTAATCTATGCCGACCCCTGCGCCGCAGCCACGCCTGCCTTTGGAACCGGACCGGCCGCTCTACCAGGCGCCCGCCCGCTTCGGCTGTTCCGGGATCGCCCTGGTCTGCGTGGCGACTCTGCTGGCCTTCGTCTTTTTCTTGCAGGTGGTCGCCCCCGCGCTGACGGCGCGGGTCAAGGCGATCCAGTTGCCGCGCCCCTTTGGCGGGGCCGATGTGACGGCCAGCCCGACCCCGGGCGACAGCAGTCTGACCAGCGACTCCACTCCGCTCACGGCGCCGGATCTCACGCCCACGCTGATCGCCCTCCCGCCGGCCGAGACGCCGACCGCGCCGCCGGCGCCCCCCGCCACGCCGGCGCCGGCGGCCGCCGAGTATGTCCAGGTCGCCAATACGAACGGCGACGGCGTCTGGCTACGGACCGATCCGCGCGCGGACGCGAACCGGCTGGTGGTGCTGAAGGAGAAAGTCCTGCTGGTCATCGCCGGGCCGGACCAGACGGTCGACGGCAAAGTCTGGCGTAACGTGCGGATCGCTCGGGATGGGGCGCAAACCGGGTGGGTGCTGGCCCAGTACCTGGCGCCGGCCGCCGGCCCGTAACGGCGCTGGCGGGGCGGGGCGCCGGTTAGCTCGCCGGCTCGGCGATTTTCGCCAGGGCCTGCTGCTCGGTTTCAAAGAGCTCGGCATAGCGGGCCACCCCGACCATGCGGAAGATCTTGCGGTAATGATCGTTCAAGCCGACGATCAAGAGCTGCTGGGCGCGGCCCCGGGCGTCGGCCAGGATCGAGATCACGGTGGCGATGCCGGCGCTGTTGATATACTCGACGGCTGCGAAGTTTAAGATAATATATTTCAGGCCGCGGGCCGAGGCGGTATCAAAGCTGGTATGTAAGCGCGCATCGGCGAAGCTGGTCACATCGCCCACCAGGTCGATGACCGTCGCCTCCGGCAGCTCTCGGACCGTCGTCTGCAGCTCCTCGCTCACTGCGCCGTCTCCTCGTGACCCCAGGTCGCGCCTATGCACCGGCTTCCTCTTTCGGTTCGAGGTAGATGACCATCCGCACCTGTCCCCCCTGGGGCTTCGCGGACCAT
Source organism: Chloroflexia bacterium (assembly GCA_035310405.1). GTDB lineage: Bacteria > Chloroflexota > Chloroflexia > QHBQ01 > JAICKM01 > JAICKM01. Next base: position 2,515 of record DATGEF010000062.1, read on the forward strand.
TGTACCTCGTCAACTAACTGTTTGATGATATACATGCCCATGCCCCGGTGCTTGTCATGCTCGCGGATCTCGGGCTCGCCAAACTGGGGATTCTTGCCTTTGTCGTTGACGTCGACGGCGAGCGCGTTCTCCTCGACGGTGAGGACCACCTCGACCCGTTGCGCCGCGTTGAGCCGGTTGCCATGCTCCATCGCATTTGTGCAGGCCTCGGCGATCGCCGTTTGCAGGTCCAGGATGCGGTCGTTGCTGAACCCCATGGCCTGGGCCACGCTGCGGGCCGCGCCCATCGCGACCTTCTCATAGCCGAGCTCGCTGGGGATATGCAGATGGATGATCCGCTTCTCGCTGCTCATCGCGGCGTCCTTATGCCGGCTCGCTGCTGCGGCTCTTGAGCTCGCCGACCGCGGCCTCCTCGGTTTCGAAGACCTCGGCGTACTGGGTCAGGCCGACCATGCGGAAGATTTTCTGATAATGGGAGCTGAGCCCGCAGATCACGAGCGTGATGCCGCTGGCCCGGGCCTCGGTCAGCAGGCTGATGATAATGGCGATCCCGGCGCTATTGATATAATCGGTCCCGGCGAAATTGAGCACGAGCGCCCGGGCGCCCGCGTCGACCGCCGCATGGTACGCGCGAGTCAGCTCTGCCTCGGCGAACATCGTGACGTCGCCTTGCAAATCGAGGAGTGTCACGGAGACGACCCGGCGCGCAGTGACTTTCAGCTCTTGAGCCATCGATGCTACAGTTCCTTTCCGGCGTGCCCACGGGAGTCTAGGAAGGTTCCTTCCGGTTAGCGAAAGCGCCGCGGTAATCCCCGGGGGCCGCGGGGTCCCAACAGTATTGCGCTAGGCCCATCATCCGAAAGATCTTTTGATAATGCGGGTTGAGGCCACTGATTTTCATGATCCGGCCGCTGGCCTGGGCCGCGTGTACCAGATTCGTGATCACGGCAATGCCTCCGCTGCTCATATATTCGGTGCCCGCCAGACTCAAAATGAGATCCTGGGCCCCGGCGGCGATTGCGGTCTCATAGGCCGTGGCCAGCTCGCCTTCGGCGTCCATCGTGACATCGCCCCGCACCTCGAGGATCGTCACCGCGGCCTGCGGCTGGACGGTCACCCTGAGTTCCTGGGCCATCGCTAGTGTAACGCCATCTCGGGCAGCCGCATGGCCATATGCACATGCGTGCCGCTGGCCCGGCAGACAATATCGACCTCGTCGACCAACGCGTGGATCAAAAACAACCCCATATTGGCATGGGGCCCGGTCGGCGGATTCTGGATATCGACCATTTTCCCCATCCGCGGTTTCGTCTCGCCCAGCCCTCGGTCCCGCACGTCCACGAGCAGGTGCCGGCCATCGGTGCTCATCGTGATCACGACCGGCACGTCGGCCACCGAGCCGTTGCCGTATTCGATCGCGTTAATACAGGCCTCGGCGACGGCGGTCCGCAGATCGCTGATCCGCTCCCCCGTGATCCCCAGCCGGGTGGCCACGGCGGTCACGGTGGCCATGGCCACTTTCTCGTAGCCGAAAACACTGGGAATACGCAATTCCACGAGCCGTTGTTTATTAGGCACCGGATGCGGTCTCCTGATTCCAGGGTCGGGTCGATCGGCGCGGCACGCAGGCGGGTCCAACAGTTGATCCACGGGTGGCGGGCCGGGGCCGGGTCGCTAGGTCGAGTCCGCGGTACCGGCGCCATGCGCCAGCACCCGAGATACGATAGCATGATTCCCCGGCCTTGTCAAGCTGAGCGCGGGGGCGCCGGGGTGCGCTTTCCCGGCCATTTCGGGTATAGTAGCAGGGGGCGGCCCGTGGCGCGCCCCCGAAAGGAGCAACCTATGCCATACCTGACCCACTGGCTCGCCCGGCTCGGTCTCGCCGGCGCATTACTGGTCGTCGGCCTGCCCGGCCTGACCGCGGCCGCCCAGACGGCGCCCCCCAGCCACTATTTTCTCGAAACGCGGCATACCGTGAGCGGGGCTTTCTGGGATTACTGGCAGCACCATGGGGGCCTGGCCCAGCAAGGCTACCCGATCACCGAGGAGTTCCAGGAGCCGAGCCCGGTGGACGGCAAGCCCTACACGGTGCAGTATTTCCAGCGCGCCGTCTTTGAGCTCCACCCGGAGAATGCCGCACCGTACACGGTCCTGCTGACGCCGCTGGGCCGCCTCGCCTTCCACGCCCAGTACCCGGCGGCCCCGGCCGGCCAATGGGTGAATTCCGATCGCCCGCAGACCTTCCCGCAAACCGGGCACACCGTGGGGGGCGGCTTCCGGGACTACTGGCAGGCACACGGCGGGCTGGCGCAGTTTGGCTATCCGCTCAGCGACGAGTTTCGCGAGACGAGCCCGATCGACGGCAAGCCCTACACGGTGCAGTATTTCGAGCGCGCCGTCTTCGAGGACCACCCGGAAGCCCCCGCCGGCTACCATGTGCTGCTCAGCCTGCTCGGCACCCTGCGCTATCATGACCGCTACGAGTCGGTCGCCTATCCCGGGCTAGATCGCCAGCCGCCCGCCCCGGGCCTGGCCCCGGCCACGGCGCCGGTGTTGTTCAATGCCACCTTCGCCAGCGCCGACCTCTCGGCCTGGCACGGGCTGGAGCCCGCCGACGAAGCCCCGACCTGGCGGATGCTCAATGCCCGGCTCCAGCAGGAAGGGGGCCCGGGCGGGGAGAACCAGCCGCAAACGACCGTCCTGCTGGCCGGCGACCCGAGCTGGCGCGACATCCAGCTGGAAGCCCAGCTCTACGCCACCAGCGGCGACCCGGCCGGCATCGTCTGGCGGGCGCAGGGCAGCCGGTATTACCAGTTGGAGCTCCTGCCGGCGCTGCCGAACCCGCACTGGAAAGCGGCCCTGGAGCTGGTCGACGGCGCACACGTGACCCCCCTGGCCACCGTCCCGCCCGACCGCTACGCCGGCTACCCCTTTAACGGCTGGGTGACGATCCGGGTCATAGCCCAGGGGGCGCGCCAGCAGGTGAGTATCGACGGCGTCGCGCTGCTCGACGTGCAGGACAGCACCCTCACCCAGGGCCAGATCGGCGTCTACGCGGCCGAGACGGGCGCGACGGCCTTCGACAACATCCGCGTGCAGCAGCTTGGGCCCTGAGCGAACCCGGCGCCCACCAATGAGGAACCCGGGTCCCACCAGGCCCGGGTTCTCCACAAGATCTTCCGCGATTTATGGTCGCGCATAGCGTGCCTCCCTCTTATGCGCCGGATTATGCGCCGGGTTTCTTTTTCAGCTTCGTCGTCCGCGCGACTTCGCGGCGCAATAAGCTCTCGCCGGCCCGGCGCGTGTTGTAACGCACGTTCTGGTACTGGCTGTCGATGGCTTTGCGGCGCTGTCGCTCGCGCCGGGTCGCCTTGCCGATTTTCGGCATCCTCTGGCTCACCTCCTTCTGGCTGGCAGCGGTCCCCTGCCAGCGTTCAGCATTCCGGGGTAACCCCCGCTATAGTATACGGAATGGAGGCCGCCGGCGCGTCGGTCTAGAGACGGAAGGTGCAAGCTGAATCACGGGGGCCCATAAGCGCGTACTGGGTGCGCGGCAGGATTTTGCCGTTGTAGGGGCACGGCGTGCCGTGCCGCGGTGGGGAGCGCGGCGCCCCCCCGGGCGGCGGGGCCCAGTCCTGGGGCAGACACCCGGCGGCTGAAGCCGCGGCAACACCGGGCGAAGCCCGCCTCCGCGGGCTGGCGGTGGTCACTACGGGGCGGTGGGGGTGGGTCACCGCCCGTTAGCTCCGCGCGGCCCCGGCCGCTGCGGTTGATCGGCAGGGGGCACAGCAACAAATTTCCGGAGAATTCCGGTCTAGTGGGCCACGGGCTCTTCCCACTCTCTTATATTTCCGACCGTTTTGTTTACCCCATACTTATACCCACGCCTGTATACTACGGGGGAGAGCCCATTTTCTAAAGCGGTCTCCCATGATGCGCCAAGTCCTGCCTACATTCACTACATGCTTACGCTCGGTTGGGCCGGTGGTCAAGCGATACGGAGGTTTCTTGTGAACTTGGAGCGTTTCTGGCTATTTGCCGCAGGACTATGGCTTACAACATTTATGGGCTTCGGGCTCTTCCCACTCTCCTGGATTACTCTATTCGTTGGTTCTAGTGTTCTTACCATTAGTGGTTTCTTACTTGTACTAAATTATCGAGGATTAGTCAGGCTACTAATCTGGCGTATCATTGGTTTTGGCAATATAATAGGGGGGCTTTGGTGTATAGGTCTTGCTTTGTCTGGGAGTAGCAATCCAGTGCTTAAACAGCTTGCCAATATATTGATGGAAGTTACTGGAGCACTGGCTGTAATGATTGTAATCGCTCCCCTAGGTTTCTTTATCTTCGTATTTTTTACAAGAAGGCCTGGATCGGATATGCGAGAAGTCATTAAACTACTTTATACTACGCAACTGGAAAACGAAATCGCCGATGAAACGATGGATACGGTATATCAGGAATTGCTAGCCATTGCGGATTTAGATGCAAAATTATGTTGGATCGTTGAGAACAGTACCCTGGAAAGTGATATCCGCACTGAGGCGGCGCGGATACTGGTCAACCGTAAATACGGCGACAAAGAGTTTTATGAGCGTGTGCTGGCTGAGGAGCCGAAGGGCATGATGGCGGACTACCTACGAGCCGGTTTGGCGCAGGCGGTGGACCCGGATATAGAGTAGCATACTGCATCCATGGGCACGAGTGGGGCCGAGGAGGTGCGACAAATTCTTAAAATCACCGTCCCGAAGATACTCACCGCCGGTTGGGGCCTCGCGCTCGTAGGGACGACGCCGCTCCGCCTGATAATGAAGGAAACGCAAATGCGGAATCGGTGGATCAACCTGTGGATGGGTAGCGCTATTTGGGGGCTCCTCTTGCTAAGCTTGGCGTTCCTTCCCGCTCTCTGGATGCTGGTCGTGTTGTATTCTGTGCTTCTGGTGGGCGTCATGCTACGACGGAGCGCTGCCGACCTGCAGTCGTTCCCATTGAATGTGTTTGCGAGCGTGATGGTTTTTATAGTGGTTATGTGGGCCCTGGGGCTGAATCCCGATTCCCAGGTGCGCGGCTTCACTGTGCAATGGTACTGGGTCGGTCCGCTCCTTTTCCTCCTGGCCTTGGTAGTCGACTTCATTTGCGCACACCTATTGAACACAGATTGGGGCCGGCGCCGGCAAGGGTGGCCGACTGTCGGCGGCCTTATGCAACTCGCCCAGGATCCGACGAACCCGGATCGCGCCACCGCGGTTATGAACCTCGGTGAGTACAAGGATCAGCGGGCCCTTGCGGTGCTAATCGCGGCCGTGGGGGACTCGGATCCGGGCGTGCAGGAAGCCGCCCGGCTGGCGTTGCTGGCGCGCTACCGAGGATTACGCCGCAAGCAGCAGTTGTATACTATGGGCCCCATTAGCGAGACAGGGCGGCTTACCCAACCTGGTCAAGTACTCACGCCTATGGAAAAACGGGTAGAGCATCTACTCGAATGTCTCTGCGGCCCACCAAACACCGCGGAACATAAGTATGCGGTGCAGCGGTTACAGGAGCTGGGGATCGCGGCCGTCCCCAGCTTGATACAGCAGGTGGAGCGGGAGGTGACGGCGG
>DATGEF010000063.1:0-5032 GCA_035310405.1 Chloroflexia bacterium
GGGCCAGATCTCGCCGATCAAGGGGCCGGTGCTGTTATCGGCCTTGGCCGCGGGGCGGAAGGCCTGCCAGTAGTTGTGGTGGAACGAGGCGTCGTCGGCCACGTCGAAGCGGAAGCCGCTGGCGCCCAGGTTGTACCAGAATTTGGTCACGTCCTGCGTCACCCCGGGCGGCAGCAGGGTGTCGTTGGAGCCGCCGAAGATATAGTCGCGCACCTTGGCCTGGGTCTTGTCCATTACCGCCAGGCTCGGGTAGCCGAACCAGCCGTTGTAGCTCGTGTCGTCGCACGGGATGTTATTGTTGTTCCAGCTATACCAGGTGCGGTAGAAAGAGGTCAGCGACTCGCAGCCCCCGTCGCTGGCATAGCGGTGGTAGCGGTCGAAGTAGAGGCTGTCGGACGACGTGTGGTTGTAGACCCCGTCCAGGATGATTTTGATCCCTTTCGCGGTCGCGGCGTTGGTCAGGGTCTGGAAGAGGGCGGGGTTGCCCAGGTAGGGGTCGACGGCCTCGTAGTTGTCGGTATCGTAGCGGTGGTTGCTGGACCCCTGGACGATCGGCGTGAAGTAGATGGCCGTGATGCCCTGGCTCTGCAGGTAGCCCAGCTTATTGATCACGCCCTGCAGGTCGCCGCCGTAGAAGTCCCGGTTATAGAAGCCCGTCACCCGCCCGTCTTCGGGCTGCGAATTCCAGGTCGTGTGGAAGGTCGCCGGGATGGTGCCGTAGAAGGTGCGCGGGTTCGCGGGCGGATCGTTGCTGGTGTCGCCGTTGCGGAAGCGGTCCGGGAAGATCTGGTAGACGACGCCGTTTTGCAGCCAGGCCGGCGTGGTGAAGCTGGGGTCATAGACCGTCAGCTGGAAGCTCTGGCTCGGCTCGCTATGGGCGGCCGCGCCGGTCCCGCCCTGGTGCAGGTTGTCGTGGTCGTCGGCGTAATCGTCAGAGTACCAGTCGGTGATGCTGCCGGCCCCGCCGTTGATCCCGTCGTTGCCGCGCAGCAGCTTCCACTTATAGTACCAGATCGTCGTGCTGGCCGGCAGGGTCGCGGTCGTCTGCCAGTAGTCATACGTGCCGTCGGTGGAGGAATAGGGCACGTTGAGATCGAAGGCGGTGCTGGACTCGTGATCGGCGTTCAGCTGGTAGATGTGCAACAGGACCGTGGTGACGTTAAAGTGCTCGGTGCGGAACTTCAAGGTGACCGTCGAGCCGGTGGGCCGCGGCCCGAAAGGCGAGCGGTAATTCGTATCGAAGGTATTATGATAGAGGGCGGCCCAGTGGACGTCGGTGACGGTATAGTTCCAGTTGAAGCCGGTAAAGCCGTAGTCGGAGCCAGATTGGTTGCGGGTAAAGAGCTGATAGCGCACCGTCGTGCCGAAGGTCTGCACGGCCGCCGGGATATCGATCCGCCAGTTGGCCCCGCCATAGCTGGTATCGTAGGTGCCCAGGACCCGGGTATAGCTGGAGCCGACATTATATTCGAGGCCCGCCGTTTCGCCGAGCGCCGTATCGCTGTTCACCCAGACGCGCACCGTCTGCCCGGTGGTCGGCTGGCTGGCCTGCTGCGCCACCCAGGTGCGGTAGCTGGCCGCGCTGGCCAGGCGTACATAGGGCCAGGCCAGGGCCAGGGTGGCAAAGACCAGGAAGAGCCCGGCGACAGCCAACGTAACACGGTAAGCCCGCGCGGGACGCCGCGGGTGGGCGGCGGCGGTGGGCGTTAACGAGCGATTCATCGCATCCTCCTTAAAATAGCTTTCGACATTAAACCTGTAGCCTTATTAAAACAGAAGCCGGCCCCCAAGGAAAGCGTTTAGTGCTATAATAGGTCCCACAATTACCCCTACAAAAACCCCTACAAAGGGACCATGGATGAACGACGGGACAGCATTTGGCGCCTGGCTCAAGCAACGGCGCAGGGCCCAGGACCTGACGCAAAGCGATCTGGCCAGCCAGGTGGGGTGCTCCGTGAAGACGGTGGAGAAGATCGAAGCGGGCGCCCTGCGCCCGTCCAAACAACTGGCAGAGCTCCTGGCCGAATGCCTCGCGATTCCCTCCGCGGAGCGCCCCGGCTTTGTGCAATGGGCGCGGGCCGCCCGGCCGGAGGGGCCCCTGGGCCGCCCGGGCGCCGCGGGCGACGCCCCAGCCGCGGCCCGGGCGCGGGGGCTCAGCCGCGTGCCCGCCCCCCCGACGCTGCTCATCGGCCGGGAACGCGAGGTGGCGCGGGTGCATGCGCTGCTGGCGCGACCCGATGTGCGGCTGGTCACCTGCACCGGCCCGCCCGGCATCGGCAAAAGCCGGCTCGCCTTGCAGGTGGCTAACGATCTGCTCGCCACCTTCCCCGAGGGCGTGGTCTTCGTCGCCCTGGGCCCCATTACCGATCCGGCCCTGGTCGCGTCGACGATCGCCGGGACCCTGGAGGTCCGGGAAGCGCCCGGCCGCCCCCTCGGCGCCCGCCTGAAGGATTATCTCCGCGAGAAAGCGATGCTGCTGGTGCTCGACAACTTCGAGCAGGTCATGGACGCGGCGTCCCTGGTCGCCGACCTCCTGGCGGAAGCGCCCCGGCTCAAGCTGCTGGTCACCAGCCGGGCGATCTTACACCTGCGCGGCGAGCGGGAAGTCGCGGTGCCGCCGCTGGCGCTGCCGCCGCCGCTGCCCCTGCCCCCCCTGGACGCGCTGGCGCAGATCCCGGCGATCGCCCTCTTCCTGCAAAGCGCGCTCGACGCCCAGCCCGAGTTCGAACTCACCACGGAGAACGCGCCGGCGATCGCGGCGATCTGCCACCGCCTGGAGGGGCTGCCCCTGGCCATCGAGTTGGCCGCGGCCCGCATCAAGATCCTCGCGCCCGCCACGCTGCTCGCCCGGCTCGAAAGCCGGCTCCAGATCCTGACGGGCGGCGCCCGCGACCTGCCGGCCCGCCAGCAGACCCTGCGCAACGCCATTGCCTGGAGCTACGATCTCCTCGACCCGGCCGAGCAAACCCTCCTCCGCCGCCTCGGCGTCTTCGTCGGCGGCGCCACCCTGCCCGCGGCCAACGCAGTAGGCGGTAGGCAGTATGCAGTAGGCAGTGACGACGCAGTAGGAGGCGGTAGGCAGTATGCGGTAGGCAGTGACGAACCAGTAGGCAGTCGGCAGTCGGCAGTCGGCAGCGACGACGTGGGAGCGGGAGGTGGCGATCCGGGATCGGAATCCACGCAATCCAAAATCCAAAATCCAAAATCCAAAATCGCACAGGACTTTATACTCGACGGGCTGACGGCGTTGGTGGACAAGAGTTTGCTCCAGCAGACGGCGGTGGGTGGGGAGCCGCGGTTTACGATGCTGGAGATGATCCGCGAGTACGCCCTGGAGCGGCTGGCCGAGCGGGGCGAGGTGGCCGCCGTGCGCGATGCGCACCTGGCCTACTTTCGCGGGTTGGCCCACCAGGCCCAGCCGGCGCTCTGGGGCGCGCCCGCCCAGGTGCCCTGGCTGAACCGGCTGGAGATCGAGCACGGCAACCTGCGGGCGGCCCTGGACTGGGCGCTGGAGCACGCCGCGCCTGCCGGGCTGCAATTGGCCGGGGCGCTGGGCCTCTTCTGGCAGATCCATGGGCACTGGAGCGAGGGGCGCGAGCGGCTGGCCACCGCCCTGGCGCGGGCGCCGGCGCCCGACGCCGCCCGGGCGGGCGCCCTGTACATGGCCGGCGGCCTGGCCCTCAACCAGAGCGATCTCGCCGCGGCCCAGGCCCTGTTTGAGGCCAGCCGGGCGATTTACGAGTCGCTCGACTATCCGCGGGGCCTGGGCAACGCCCTGATCGGACTCGGCCAGGTGGCCGGCGGCCAGGGCGATTTCGCCACGGCCCGCGGCCTCTTCGAGCGGAGCCTGCAGCTCAAGCAAGCCACCGGCGATCGCCTCGGCTGGGCCAGTGCCCTGCGCTACCTGGGCGATCTCGCTCTCATGGAGGGCGACCCGGAGCGGACCCGCACGCTCTACGAAGAGAGCCTGGCCCTCTACCGCGCCCAGGGCGATACGCGGGGCGTCGCCATTTTACTCACCCAGCTCGGCCACATCTTGCTGTCCCAGGGCTTCTACAGTGCCGCCCGCGCCCATTTTGAAGAAAGCCTGCTGCTCCAGCGCGAGCTAGGGAATCGGGCCGCGCTGGCGCGCACCCTCAACGCGCTGGTGGAATTACTGTTGCTGCTGGGGGACTACGCCCCCACGCCCGCCTTGCTGGAGGAGAGCCTGGCCATTGCCCGCGAGCTGGGCAGCAAAGCCGACCTGGCCGACCAACTGCACCTCATGGGCCAGGCGGCGATCTATCAGACCGACTACCCGCGCGCCACGCTGCTGTTGGAGGAGAGCTTGCGGCTCGCGGACGCGATCGGCAATAAGGGCATCCGCAGCTGGGTCTTGAACCTCCTGGGGCAGATCGCCCTCTATCAGGGGGACTCGGCCCGCGCCCGCAGCTGGCTGGAAGAAAGCCTGGGCCTCTACCGGGAGCTGGGCCTGCGCGGCGGCATCAGCATTGTCCTCGGCAATCTGGGGGCCGAGGCCGGCTACCGGGGCGACTACGCCCGGGCGCGGGCGCTGTGGGTCGAAAGCCTGGGCCTCTACCAGGAGCTGGGCAGCGCCCTGGGCCTCATTTATGTGCTGGAGCGGTTCGCCAGCCTGGCGATCGGCCAGGGGCAGGCGATCGCCGCCGCCCGGCTCTGGGGCGCGGCGGCCGCCCAGCGGGAAGCCCTGGGCGCCCCCCAGCCCCCCGCCGAGCGGGCGCTCTGGGCGCCCCACCAGGCGGCGGCCCAGGCGGCCCTCGCCCCGGAGACCTGGGCCGCCGCCTGGGCCGCCGGCCGCGCCCTCGCCCTCGACGAGGCTATCGCCTACGCCTTGGCCGCGGTGCCGGAGCCGTGAATCAAGGAGGATCGCCAGATGGCCCAGGCCGTGTCCGCCGGGATTTTACGGGCGACGTTGCAGGCGGTCAAAAAGATCAGCCGCGCCCAATATCCGCGGCTGCTGGAACAGGCCGGCCTGCAGCAATATCTGACGCAGCTGCCGCCGCCCGACGATAGC
>DATGEF010000064.1:0-20041 GCA_035310405.1 Chloroflexia bacterium
GGGGCTGGGCGGCGGGGCACAGGCCACGCGGCTGGTGGGTAGGGCGGTCGGGGCGGGCGTGGGGGACGCGGGCGGGGCCGGGGCGGCGTAGCCGTAGGCCAGCACCAGGCCACCGTCGCCCATCGCCAAGGCATGATCGGCATCGGCCAGGCTGATCACGCGCAGCCTCCCGCGGGCCGGCTCCGGCACACTCTCGACGTGCCAATGGTTGCCCTGATAGCGCAGGATCAGCGGTCGGGGATCTTCCCCATCCGCCTGCCATCCGCCCACGGCCCATCCCGTGCCGGCATCGGCAAAGGCCAGGTTCTCCAGCCACCGCGACACGAGCTTGTCATCCGCCGGAGCGGTCAGCGGGAGGGCGACCGGGTGCCAGCCGCCGGCACTCCGTTGCACCGCGTAGAGATCGTCGCGGCAGGCGACGCAAATACGGATCGTGCTGCCTACGGCCCAGCCCGCCCCCGGCCCCGTGGCCCGCACGGCGGCATAGATCGGGTAGCAGCCGGGGTCGGCGCACGGGTCCGGCTCGGCTTCCGGCTGCCAGGTCTCCCCCGTGTAGCGCCACAGGTGCGTGCCCACGGCCCAGCCCTGCCCCCCGGCGAAATGCAGGCTGTAAATCGCGCCGAGAGTGGGTAAGCTGACGTTGGGCTGCCAGGCCCCGTGGCTATAATGTTGCAGCACGGGGATGCTCTGGTCGAGGCCGTTGCCAGTGTCCAGGTAGCCGCCGACCCAGCCTTCCTCGCCGGCCCCGAACATCTGGATCGTGGTATAGGTCAGGGCGGCCCCCCCGGTCTGGAGATCGTGCCAACTCTGCCCATCGTAATGGGTCACCCGGCCCGCCGCGCCGACCGCCCAGGCGTTGTCGGGGGCGACGGCGACGACGGCGCGCAACGGGGCGTTGAACCGCCAGATCGCGGTGGTGCGCCACGTGTCACCGATCCGCCGCAAGAGGATCGCCACGCCGTCCGGGCCATCGCTGCCGACGGCCCACGCCGTATCGGTGCCCGGCAGCAGATAGCCGCCGGTGAGGTTGAGGGTGGCAGGCAGACCCAGCGGGATCTGTACCCAGCCGGGGGGCAGGGCCTGCGCCTGCGCCGGGCGGGTGCGCGGCCCGCCCGCGAGCAGCGCCAGCAGGAGCAGAAATAGCGTTCCAGCAATCATATAACGGCGATACATGTAAAGACTCCTTAAGTGAATGATACACCCCCGTAGTTGGTATAGGGCCTCTGGCTTTCGGGGTATCGTGCCCGACCCCGCTGACTACAGCATCCGGGATCGTCGGTCGTCCCTGTGCCGTCGGCTCTATCAAACCACATTTCGCAGGGCCGGGGAAGTACTTTGCCGTAATGTGATCCGATAAAAATCCGATAAATTCGCGGCCGGAATGAGCCAGGTATGCTAAAATAGGGGAGTCGATCGATAGTAAGGAGTCAGGTGGGGATGAGTGCAGACACTACGGCTTCCGCCTTTGGGCTGTTGATCAAACAACGCCGGGAAGCGCTCGACCTCACGCAGGGCGCCCTGGCGCGCCAGATCGGGTATTCGGCGGATGCGATCAGTCTGGTCGAAACCGGGCGGCAGCGCCCGTCCAAACAACTCGCCGATCGGCTGGCGGCGGCGCTCGGGATCCCTCCGGCGATGCAGCCGGCCTTTGTCCGCCTCGCCCGCGGCAAACCCGAAGCTCCACTCCCCCCGCCCGCCTTCAGCGCCGCCCCACTGCGGGCGGCACTGCCCACCTTCCTCACGCCTTTTCGGGGCCGGGAGACCGAGCTGGCGCAGATCACCCACCTGGTCCGCGATGCCCACAAACGCCTGGTGACCCTCACCGGCTTCGGGGGGGTCGGGAAAACGCGCCTCGCGGTCCAAGCTGCGGTTCAGTTGCAAGACCACTTCCCGGCGGGTGTCGTTTTTGTCGATTTAGCCGCCATCCGCGATCCTACCCTCGTCGTCCCGGTGATCGCCGGGGCACTGGGATACACAGAGCCGGTGGGCCGTGGGGGGGCCGACCTGGCCGCCTACCTGCGGGACAAACAACTGCTCCTGGTGCTGGATAATTGTGAGCAGATCCCGCAGGCCGGGCGGGTCGTGCATACCTTAGTAGCGCAGGCCCCGCGGCTGGTCCTGCTCATCACCAGCCGGGCGACCCTGCGCCTCCCCGGCGAGCAGGTGGTACCGGTCCTCCCCTTGCCGATTCCCCCCCCGAGCGCCGCGAGCCACGACGACCTGGAGAGCTATGCCGGGGTGCAACTGTTTGTGGAGCGCGCGCAGGAAGTGCTGGGGGAGTTCGCCGTGACGGCGGGCAATGTGGGGACCGTGCGTACCCTGTGCCGCAAGCTGGCGGGGATCCCGCTGGCGATCGAGTTGGCGGCGGCCTGGTTACGCTTGCTCCCGCTGGAGGCGCTGCTGCCCCGCCTGGAGCAGCCGTTGGGGCTGTTGGCCGATCCCGACCCGGATCGGCCCGCGCATCAAGCGGGCTTGCGGGCAACCCTGGAATGGAGTTACAACTTGCTCGGCACGGAGGAGCAGTGGGTGTTTGCCCACCTGGGGGTCTTTGCCGGCAGTTGGGCGATTGCGGGGGCGGAGGCGGTGCTGGGGCGGCCGCTCCTGCCGAGTCTGCGTACATTGGCGGAGAGCAATTTGATCGACCAGGAAGCCGGCGGCGCGCCCGGGCGCTACACCATGTTGGAGGTCGTGCGCGAATATGCGCTGCAGCAGCTAACCGCAGCGGGCGAAGGCACCAGCTTCCGGCAAACCTATGCGCAATATTATCTGCAATGGGTCCAGAGCATTTATCCCCATCGCACCGGCCCGCAGGCGGGCTATTGGTTTGATCAACTCGAACTGGAGTATAACAACCTGCGCGCGGTATTGAGCGCGTTGTTGGCGCGGGAGGAGCGGGAGGCGGCGGCACAGTTGTGCAGTGATTTGATCGCGTTCTGGACGGAACGCGACCGCCTGGCGGAAGGCGAACAGTGGCTCCGGGCCGTGCTGGCCGGCGGACCTGGTCACACGGCGACCTGGGGCCGGGCGCTCACGGCGGCTGGATTTGTGGCGCGGGGCGGTGGGGACTATGGCGCGGCCCAGGAATATCTGGAAAGTAGTCTGGCGATTTTCCGCCAGATGAATGACCGATCCGAGACCGCGCGGACGCTGCGGCTGTTAGGGGCGGTGTTGACGGATCGGGGCGACTACCAGCAGGCTATGGCGTATTTTGACGAGAGCCTGGAGATTTATCAGGACCTGGGCGACCAATTAGGGATCGCGGTGATCTACGTGGATAAGAGTGGCCTCGCGCGAGCACAGGGGCACCTGCAGCAAGTGCAGCACTATTACGCCGAAAGCCTGGCGATCAGTCGCGCGCACGGTTTTGAAACCCTCACCACACACACCCTTGTAGAGATGGGCAAAACCTACATCTCACAAGGAGCAGAGGCAGAGGCGATCGCGGTGTTAGAAGAATGCCGCGTCCTCACGCTACGTCTCAGAAACCGGCGGCGGATGGCCTATACCCTTCTGTATCTGGGTATGGCGCAGATGCGGCAGGCTGTCTATGGACCGGCCCTATCGAATTACCGGGCCGCTGGGGAAGTCATGCGCGACATCACCGACCCGGACGGCCTGGCGGATTGTTTGGAGGGGCTGGGAGAATGCGCGGCGGGGTTGGGCGACTGGCCGCGCGCCATTTGGCTGCTGGGGTTCACCACCACCTGGCGGCGGGCGCAGCGAGCCGCCCAGACGGCCCAGCAAACAGCGGCTCAGATCCAGTTATTGGCGACGTTAGGCACCCAGGTGAGCGCGGAGGCGTTTGAGACCGCCTGGCGGGCGGGGGAGCAGGCGACACTGGAGGAGGTTCTCGCGGCGAGCGCAGCCCTCGATCAGAATCTCCCCGCATAACCGTGAGGACGGAACGCGAAACCGGGAATGCGCGGGCCCCCGGCCCCACCCGCCACCTAATGCATACGTCACAAGGGTGTAGCCTGGGCTACTTGTTGGAGCGCAGCCAAAAGTCGGGGGTATATCACCAAATGCTGCTGCCCTCGTAGATACGGGAAGCAACGGCAAGGCTGGGGGCGCGCCGTCGGCGCGGCAGACTGTGCGCGGACGGCGTACTTAGCGCAGAACACCCCCCGCATTGAGTGCCTGATAGGCGAGCAGCAGGCCGAGGCAGCTGACGGCCAGCGCCGAGGCCATCGGCAGCCGGCCCAGCCAACCCCCCTGGAAATTGAAGCGCACCCGGCCCAGCAGGTTGCGGCCATGGACCATCAGCAGCCCGATCCCCGTCAGCACCCCGGCCAGCCCCAGGCTGAAGGCGACGATTAAGACCATCCCCAGCTCGACGCGGTGCAGGCTCACCGCGAGCAACAGCACCAGCAGCGCGGACGGACAGGGGATAATGCCCCCCGTGATGCCGAGGGCCAGCAGGCTGCCGATCGACACCTTTTGCCCGTCCGCCGGCAAGTGGGTGTGCGGCTTGCCGAGCAGCCCGTGGCTATGCGGCACGCCAGGGGCCGGGTGGTGGTCGTGCCCGCCCGCCGCGCCATGATCGTGGTCATGGCTATGCTCGTGATCGTGGCTATGCTCGTGGTCGTGATCATGGCTATGCTCGTGGTCATGCTCGTGGGCAGCGCTCTCCGCCCCTGCGCTGCCCCGGCGGTTGCCTTGCCAGGCGCGGAAGCGCTGTGTGAATAGCGTCAGGCCCACCCCGGCGACCAGCACCCCCGACAGAAACTCCAGCCAGGGGTAGAGCTTCTCCGGCAAGATGTATTGCGAGGCGTAGAGGGCCACCAGCCCCAGCAGGAAGACGCCGATGGTGTGGCTGAGCGTGACCGTGAAGCCGAGTAGCACCGCATGCCATGCCGTCCCCCGACTGCCCACCAGGTAGGCGGCCACCACCGTCTTGCCGTGCCCCGGCGACAGGGCATGCGCGGCGCCCCAGCCAAACGCGAACACCAGGCTCAGCAGAATCACGCCCAGCGACAAATCCTGCTGGCTGATCAGGTCGGCCAGCGGGTCCTGCCGTGACTGCGCCCAGGTCATCGCATCCTGGGCGTTCGTCTGGGCGGCCGGCGCCCCCTCCAGCACACTGCTGGCGGTGGCGCTCCCCGGCGCAAATTGCAGCGTGGCACTGCTCACCCGCAGCGGGTCGTTGATCTTGTCCGGCGGGTACTTCGTCAGCGCGGCGCTGGCGTCGACGGCCGGCACGCTCGCGTTCTGCAGGGCCGTGCCGTCGGCCGCCTGGGCGATGATCTCTTTCCAGCCGATCCGCTCAGCGTAATTGTCGTCGCGGTACTCCAGATGGCCACTGCGCGCCGCCAGCGGCGCGGAGAAGTGGAGCTCCAGCCGCAGCGTGGGCAGGCCCCCGGCGCCCGGGGGGAAGCTGACGGCCGGCTGGCCGGTCGCCACCAGCGGCAGCGGCGCCCCGTCCACGGTGAGGGTCAACCCCTTCAGCATCTCGTCCGACTTGCGGGCCAGGTAGGCGGTGCGCTCGGCCGGGGTGAGGGTCGCACTGCCGTCCGCATGGATGGTCTGCAGCTCCGCGAACGCCGGGATCTCGGCCATATCGAGCACAAAGAACACGGCCACGCGACCGGCGCCGACCGTCAACGCGCTGTAGTGGTTGATCGTGAAGTTGCCCATCGGGTGCGCGCTCGCCGGCCGCGGGGTGACCACCAGCAGCAGGCTGGTCGCCAGCACGGCCAGCAACGCGAGACGGAAGGGACGGTTCATGTATCTCTCCTACTTGCTAGGCTGGCTCAGCTTGCTCAGCAGGGCGCGCGCCTGCGGCCCGTACTTGACACTGAAGTAGGGGTTAATCGCCAGCGCCTTTTGCACGTTGCTACGGCTCTGCGCGACGTCGCCCAGCTTGTCGTCGATCATGCTGAGATGGAAATAGAACAGCGCGTTCTGCGTATTCAGCCGCAGGGCCTGCTGTTCGGCGGCGAGTGCCTCCGTGTACTTGCCGGCCCGGTAGAGCGCCCAGGCCAGGGTATCCTCGGTGTGAATATCGTGCCGCCAGCCCGCCGCGGCCTGGGCCAGCGCGACCGCCTGCGCCGCGTCCCGGTCCTGGTCGGCCAGGAAGGCCGCCTTTTCGATGCCGGTCTCGACGCCGTTGACCGCGAAGAGCTGATAAATGTACTCCACCTGGTCATATTGTGTTTTCGCGTTGGCCGCATCGCCCGTGCTGGCGTAGAGATCGCCTAGCGCGCTGACATACTGCGGCAGCGGCACTACGGCGATCGCCTGCTTATAGAGGGCGACGGCGTCGGCGGGGCGCCCCTGTGCGGCGCGCACCTGGGCCAGACCGGCCAGCGCATGCAAATAGCCGGGATAGGCCGCCAGCGCGGTATTGTATTCCTGCTCGGCCTGGTCCAGCTGGCCGCGGTTGAAATAGAGGTTACCCAGCTGCCAGTGCGTCCAGCCGGCGTTCTCCGGCGCCGGGCCGCCGGCCGTCGCGGCCTGGCCCATCGCGGTGATCGCCCCGTCGACATCGCCATAGAGCTCACGCGCATAGGAGACCCGCGAGTAAGAGCTGAGGTCGGGACGCAAATCGACCATGCGCTGGAAAGTATCGACGGCCATCGGGTAGTCGCCGAGCTCGATCTGCGCGTCGCCGATCACCCCGTAGGCATACGCCTGGGTGGGGCTGAGGCGCTGGGCCTTGAGGCCCCAATCGAGCGCTTGCGGGAACTGGTGGCGCGAGAGATTCAGCGAGCCCATGGCGGCCGTGGCATTGAAGCTGGCCTGGTTGATCGCCAGCGCCTGCTGGAGCACCGTGGCGGCCTGGGTATAATAAGTCGGGTCGTTGGTTTCGCGGGCTTTCTGCAAGTAGGCCATGCCGAGTTGGGCCAGCAGCGAGTCGTTGGCGGGGAAGCTCTGCAGCTTGGTTTTGGTTTCGGCGATCACCCGGTCGGCATAGCCGCCGGTCGTGACTCCGGCCGCCAGGACGTCAGCCGGGTTGGCGAGCGGCGCCGGCGGCGCCTCGGTCTGCACCAGCGCGGGGAAGAGGACGAGGCTGCCGGCCACCAGCAGCAGCGCCAGCCCCAGCATCAACGTGAGACGATATTGCAGCCATTTCATGCAGCGCACTCCCGACTTGTTAGCTTCAAACTCATCCACAGTATATAGATATTATACCAGAGGCGACGGGAGCAGATCACAGCGCCTGCTCCCGTCGCGTGCGAGTTTATTTGCGCAGGGCCTGGCCGGCGGCGCGGCGGCGCACCGCGTAGCCACCCACCAGAGTCAGCCCGCCGAGGCCCGCCAGGATGGAGAGCGCCAGGGTATAGACGTCGGCCAGGTGGCCGCTATCCGTCCCGCCGGTGCGCGGCATGCCCGGAGTGCCCCCGCCGCCGGCCTGCCCGCCGCCGGTACCGCCGGCCACCTGCGTGCCGTGCGGCACCGACTGGGTGCCACTCCAGGCGACCGCGACATAGGGGAAGGAGCTGCGGAACGGCGCGTCGTTGGCGTCCACGCCATCGCCGAGCTGGGCCGCCAGCGGGTCCGGTTTGAAGTCCGGGTGGAAGAGCGGGTACGCCGCGCCCGCCACGGCCTTCAGCGAGATATCGGTCACGTCGTCGGCCAGCCGGCGGCCGTCCGGATAGCCGCCCAGGTCGCCGCCGACCACGCCGAGGTTACTGACCTTGTCCGGGGCGGTCGGGGGCACGCCGAGGTTGAGGCGCAGCTCTTCTGCCGGCTTGACGTTCGGCGGCTGGGTCGCGCCCTTGATCCCGGTCAGGAAGATCGCCACGAGGTCGTCGCGCGTGCCCGTCGGGACCTGGATGTTGTAGATCGCCTTGAACAGATGGGCCAGCTCGGGATCGGTCACGCCACCCAGGAACTGGGCATCGTCGGCCGGCTTCGAGCTGTTCCAGAGGTCCTTGGCCGCCAGCGGGACGACCACTTCGTTGACCAGCGGGGCGCCGAGGCGGCTGACCTGCACCCAATTGCCCGAGTACTGCGGCGCGGCGCCCCCGGTCTGGAGCACGCGGGTAGCCTGCCGGCTGGCGGTCGAGTAGACGCCGATCACGGCGTTCGCGTCGCCGGGGCCCGACGGCTTGGCGCCGTTGGCCGTCAGCTCGGTGATCGGGACCTGCAGCGCGATGGTCTGGACATTATAGCCCTTCAGGCCATCGACGCCGCCGCCGGCGTTCCCCGGCAGCTTGCGGATCGACAGCAGGTCGAAGACGTTCAGGTCGACGAAGAAGGGGTCGTCGGACTGGCCGGCGAAGACCTTGCTGCCGTCGCTGAGAGTCTGGATCGCCTGGTCGGAGAGCGACTCGTAGTTCGGGGTCGACTTGGCGCCGACGTTCGAGGGCGGGGTCTTCAGGTTCTGGCCCAGCACGGTCGACTGGCCGTTGTTGATGCGGGTGACGGAGTAGAACTGCTTCACGTTCCAGTTCGCCGAATCGATGCTCTCGATCGGGCCGGTGTTATACAGGAAGGTGTTCCCGTTGCCCACCTGGGTGTTGAACTTGAACTGGTAGGTGATGTGCGCCTGGGCATCGCCCACGTTGTCGATGTGCAGCTCATAGAGCACATCGTCGCCGAAGCGGAAGTAGTTCGGGCCGCCCACCGGCTCCTCGAACGGGTAGAAGGTGGCGATAATGGTCACCGTGTCCGGCTTGTCCGGGCTGACGAAGGCGTACAGGTCGGCGTTGTCGGCCGCGGGGTCCATGCTGATCATGGGCGCTTCGCGGTGGCTGGAGGCGCTGACTTGCCCGCTATGCAATCCAACCAGGGCCAGGCCCAAGACCAGGGCGCCGGCCATCACGAAATTGAGTACACGTGCGACTTTCATGAGGGATCTCCTTATGATCTGCTCCCGGCCTGCCAGAGGCGAGGAGTCAGAGGTACTGAGTATCGAGAACCTCCCAGTTGCTAGGTGAGCTTAGCAGGCTCACGACGCCACCCCCACCCCCTTTCGTGCTGTGCCCAGTTCACTGCTGCCCGCCGGGACCCGTACCGATGCCGCGCTGTCCAGGCGTTTGCAGTGGCCGCGGAGCTAGTCTGGTAGTACTATGCTTTGGTTCCCGGTTTGGATTGCATATTTGGAGCGGAAAGTGGAACGTCTTGCAATCCGCAAGCTCCGCCGAACCCGGGCAGCCCAGCAAGGACTATGCCGTAACACTGCCGACAAAAATCCGGCTGTCTTGCCGACAGCCGGATCATAGATCCATCCGGTGCTCATTTACCAGTCCAAAAACTGCTCATTTTGCGGAGCAAATTAGCGCACGGGCCGCGGGCCCGGGGGCCCCGGCGCTAGACGCCCAGGCCCTCCAGCTCCCACTGCCACAGGATCTCGGCCAGGCGGGTGACGCCCTGTTTCAGGTGCCGCCGGAAGGTGCTGAACGGCAGGTCGAGGAGTTCCGCCGCCTGCTCCTGGGTCGGCACGGGGCGGATATAGGTGTGATACACGGCCCGGTAGAGCTTGGCTTCGGGGGGAGAGGCGGCGAGCAAATCGCCGGCTTTCTTCAGCAGCGCCTGCAGCGCCGCCGCCCGCTCCAGATTGCCCGCCGGCGCCCTCACCCGCTCCCCCACCAGACGCGAGTGCAGGAGGGGGTTGTGAGACAAGGCGTCGGGCCGGCTGTAATCGCGCAACGCTTCGTGCACGGCCCCGGCGAATCCCTCCTGGCTCAAGACGACCAGGGGTGCCGGCGGCGGGGTGGGCCGGGGGGGCGACAGGGCGATTTCCCGCTCCGCGAGCAGCGCCAGCCACTGGTGGGGCGGCACCGCCCGCCAATCATGGCCGTAGACGCCAAACCGGTGCCCCCCCACCGTGTAGTCGACTTCCGGGATGCGCGCGAGGTCGCCATAGGCATACAGGGGCGCCCAGAACTCCGGGTCGGCGACCGGCAGGAAGCTATAGGTGAGCCCTGGCGTGGTCAGGAAATGGCGGATGACGTTGATGAAAATCAGGCTCTGCGCCGGGGACACGGCCTGGTAGGTATCGCGCGCCATCCAGAAGCGAAAGAGGGTGGCCGTTTCGCCCGGGCGCAAGGGCGCGTGGCTTTGCACATACCGCCCGGCCGCTTGCACGGCCGGGTCACGATCGCGGTCCGCGTCGCTCGTCCGCGGCAGCGCGATCAGCTGCAGAAAGGCCGATGCGCGGCCCTCACCATCCCGGAAGAGGGTCACCCCCTCCGGCTGGTGGGCCAGCCAGTGCTCGGCCAGCCAGGCCGACTCGGCGCCCTCGTGCTGGGCCACCATGGCCAGCAGGTCGGGCCGGTCGCCGTCTTGCAGGGGCTCGGGGCGGATCGTGCCGCTCTCCTGCCACTCAAAAAACGGCCGCAGCACCAGGTTATCGCGGTGTAGAAACATATAATCGAACAGCACCCGCTGCTGCTCCTGGTCGCGGGTTTGCTGCAGGGCGGTGGCGTAATAGCTCCGCGCCCGCGCGTGGAGCGCCGCGTACCAGGTGGGGTTCCGCCAGCGCAGATCGGCCACCAGAGCCTCCCGCGCCAGGTCGTGTGGGAACAGGCCGAAGCGGCCCGACTCCACGAACGAGAGGCCCCGTAACCAGTCAAAGAGCTCGTGGGAATTCGGCGTGTCGAGTATCGCGCCCAGCAAGTCCTCGGTAGTCAGGCGGACCAGGGCGCAGGCCTCCAGCGCGGTGCGATAGGTGGGCCCCGGCACCTTCTGCACCAGCTCTTCGAGCAACGCCCGCACGATGTCGGGCGCGTCGGCGGGCTGGAAGGGGCCCGCGCCCCGTTGGGCGAACAGGTCGGCCACCAGGGACAGCGCCAGCGGATGGCCGTGGGTAAACGCCAGCACGGCCGCATGCTGCCCGGCCGGAACCGCGCGAGTGGTGAGATAGGCCCGGCTCTCGTCGGGGCTCAAATTGCGCAAGGGCAGCGCCCGGACCATCCCTTGCCAGCCGGGATCGGTGCGCCAGGCCGGGGCCGGGGCATTGCGGCCGGCCAGCACGATCAAGGTGTTATCCGGCAGCTGGGGCAGGAAAGACTCGCGCAGCCAGGTATCCAGCGGGGCCAGAGTCTCATAGGTATCGATCAGGATGACCTGCCGGCGGCTCGCCGCGGCCAGGGCGTCCAGGGGCGCGGCCGGGGGCGGCAGGCCCAGGGCGTCTTGCAGGGCGGCGGTGAATTCTTCGGGGGCGGGATCGATATTGCGCCCGTCGATCGCGATCGCCGGCACGTCGCCGGCGGCACAGAGCGCCGCAAATTCTTGCAGCAGGGTGGTTTTGCCGACGCCGCCCGGCCCGAAGAGGTACAGCACACAGAACGGCAGCTCGGGGGCGACGAGCGCCGCCTGGAACAGCGCGCGCTCCGGGGCGCGCCCGACAAACCGGCGCCGGCGGGCCGCCTCGATCCGATCTGCGAGACGTACGGGCATAGGACCCCTCTGACTACTCCGCGGCAGTGTAGCAAGCATCGCGGCGTCTGTCAATACGCCGCGAGGTCAGGTGCGCGGCCCGCGGCGCGGTCGGCCGCGTACACATGGGCCGCCGCCGCTTGCAGGGCTGCCCACACGGCGTCGACGTGGCGCGCCTCGGTGCGGATATTGCCGATCGAGAGGCGCAACGTATAGCCCTCGCGCAGCACGGTGTGCGACAGGAAGGCGACGCCGCTGGCGTTCACCTGGTCGAGCACCGCCTGGTTGAGCTGAGTGAGGTAGGCCGCGATCGCCGCGCGGGCCTGCGGCGGGGCGGCCGCGGCCGCCGCTTGTAAGTCGCGCGGGAACGCCCGCAGGCAGACGAGCGCAAAGGGCGAGCTCGACAGCCGCTGAAAATCGGGGTGGGCGTCGACCGCCGTTTCCAGCCGGCGGGCCAGGGCCAGGGCGGCGGCCAGCCGGGCGCGGATGCCGGCCACGCCAAAGCTGCGAATCACCCACCAGAGCTTCAGGGCGCGGAACGAGTGCCCCAGCTGCAGGGAATAATCCATATAATTGACGATCTCATCGCCGGCCGGCGTGCGCAGGTATTCCGGGATCAGGCTGAAGGTCGCGGGCAGCGCCCCGACCCGCCGGCAGTAGAGGCAGCTGACCTCGACCTGGGTAAAGAGCGTTTTATGGGGGTTCACGATCAGGGAATCGCCGACCGCCAGGTCGCCGATCGTGGCCGCCACTTCCGGCACCAGGCCCCAGAACCCCCCATAGGCGGCGTCGATATGCAGCCAGACGGCGTGGGTGCGGCAAATCGCGCTAATGGCGTCCAGTGGGTCGCTGCTGGCGGTCGGCGTCGTGCCGACGGTCGCGCAGACGGCCAGGGGCCGGTACCCGGCCGCCAGGTCCGCCCGGATGGCGGCGTCCAGGGCGGCCGGATCCATCCGGTAGTGGGCATCGGACGGCACCTTGACCACATTATCCAGCCCAATGCCCAGCGCGATCGCAGCCTTCTCCAGCGACGAGTGGGTCTGATCGGAAATGTAGAGCCGCAGGCGGGGCAGGTTACGGCCGGACAGGCCGTGCTCGCGGATCTGCAGATCGAGGGCTTCGCGGGCGGCGCAGAGTGCGTAGAAAGAGCCCAAGGAGGCGCCATTGGTGAAGACAGCATCGGCCGTGGCCGGGTAGCCCAACAGCTCCGCGATCCAACGCAGCACGATCTTGGTCAGGGCGGCCGCCGCCGGGCTGGACTTCCAGACCATCATGTTGACATTGAACGCCGCGGTGAGCGTTTCGGCCAGGATGCCGGGCATGCTGCCGCTGATCGCAAAATACGCGTAGAACGCGGGGTGGTTCCAGTGGGTCAGGTGCGGAATAATCTTCTCGCGGGTGTCGGCCAGCAGGGTGGCAAACGGCACTGCCGCCTCGGGCGGGGGGCTATCGAGCAGGCGGAGTAACTCGCCCGGGGGGATCGTCGCCATCACGGGGCGATCATCGAGGTCCCGAAAATAGTCGCCGACGAGCGCGAGCACCTCGCGCCCATGATCTTCAAACACCTCGATCGGCCAATCGCCGAGCTCTATTGATGGCGCGGCGATGCCCCCCGGCCGTGTGTCCCATGTGTCGCTCATTCGCCCTCCTCAGCATAGTAAAAAAGCCGCCCTCTTCAGGACGGCTCGGGTGGATCTGAGCGGGCTCGAACCGCTGACCTCTACAATGCGAATGTAGCGCTCTCCCAGCTGAGCTACAGACCCCGGCGCCCTTTATTATAACCGATGTCGCTTTCGATTGCAACCGCCTTTTACCCGGCCCGGCCACCAGCAACCACGCCGGCACCACTTATGGTATAATGTACGTACAGGCGCCGATTACTTGATCGGTACAAGAGGAGGAATCGCAGCGTGGCGATCTATCTGGCAGTAGTTGGGCTGATCAGCATCGCGTTAGCGTTGTTCTGGCTCGTCACCGGGGCCGCCCAGGCGGGCTGGTTTCTGTTGGCCACCCTGGTCATCGGCATCGGCGGCGTCCTCTGGCGCATCTTCATGGCCCGCGGGGCGCCCGACGATAAATTCCCCTGGGAATAGCTCCGGCACGCTACCTTACGCCTCCCGCTTCAGCCGCCGAGTATCCGGCTGCACCTTGGTCCCATCCGTGTGCTGATAGACATACACAATCCGCTGGATCGCGGTGATCTGCGCGCCGATGGCCAGCAGCCCCAGCGCCCAGGTAACCACATCCGGGATCAGGGCACTCAGGATCAAGGCCAGGGCCAGCGTGCCGATCCGCTCCGAGCGCGCCATCAGCCCCACCTCACAGTCCACGTTGAGCGGCGTGGCCCGCGCCCGCGCATAACTGACCATCATCGAGCCGACGATCACGGCAAAGATCAGCATCGCCTCCAGGGTGCGGGGGTGTTGCGCATCATGGAGATAATACCAGAGCAACCCCATATAGATGACGCCTTCCGAGTAGCGATCGAGCGCCGAGTCCAGGAAGCCGCCAAACTGGGTGATGCGGTTGGTGATCCGCGCGAGCGCGCCGTCGAGCAGATCGAAGAGCCCCGCCAGGATCAGGAGCACCCCGCCGAGCGGCAGGTTCCCAGAGGCGAGGATCAGGCCGACCCCGATATTCAGCAACAGGCCGAACACGGTCAGCATGTTCGGCGTGACGGGCGTCTTGACGAAGATCCGCGCGATCCGCCGCATCTGGGCGCGGGTCCAATCTTGTAATACGTTAGTTACCACCGACAGGTACCTCCGTTACCACGGGCGCCAGGGATCGTTTCCCGCGGGGCGGACACCGACGCTGCCCAGGACGCCGTGCGGCGCCAGCGCCCGTAGTCGGCGGAGCGAGAATCGCGTGCCGCCGGTCCCCTCATCCCGGAAGCGCCGCCGGGACTGATCATAAAACGCTTCCACGCGTGCGGCCACGAGCGGCCAATCATAGCGGGCCGCCGTGACCCGCCCATGGGCGGCCATCGCGTCACGTAAGGCGGCATCGCTGAGTACCCGCACGAGCGCCACGGCCAAGGCCTCGGGGCTGCGGGGCTCGAACAGGAACCCCTCCTGCCCATGGCTGAGCACAGCCGCATAGCCGACACAGCGGCTGGCCACGATGGGCGCGCCCGCGGCCATCGCCTCGAGCAGCACCACGCCAAAGCTCTCCTGGCCGGTCGACGGGGAACAGTAGACCGTGCAGCTCTGATAGTAGCGCGGCAGCTCGGCGGCACTGACATAGCCGCTGAATTCGACCACGCCCGACGTGTCCGGCAGGAGATCGGCGAACAACCCCGGATCGCCCTTGCCCACGACGATTAGGCGCACATCCGGGCAGACCGTGCGAACCAGGGGCAGCGCCTGCAAGAGCGTGCGGAAGCCCTTGCGCTGTTCCTCGAAGCGGCCGACGAAGAGGATCACCGGCCGGCCGTCGCGCTCCAGCGGCGGCAACGGGGCGGCAAAGCGGGCCACGTCGACGCCGTTAGGGATGATCGCGTAGTCGCCGGGGAAATACTGGCTGACATAGTCCCGGGCGGCCACCGAGACGGCGATCCGGCCATGCAGGCGCTCGAAGTAGCTGCGCAACAGGGGCCGCGCCGCCGCGTAAGCCAGGCTCTCGTCGCCATAGGCGTGAAAGGTGCCGACATTGCAGGTCTGGGATTGGCGGAGCACGATCAGCGGCACGGTCGGCATCAACGGCTCGTGCAGGTGGATGACGTCGAAGGCCTCCGTGCTCAGGATCTCGCGCACGGTGCGGCTGATGCCCAATGAGAGCGAGATCCGCGCCCGCGAGCCGTTGGCGGGGAGCTCGACCACGTCGCCGAGCCGGCGGACATTGCCGGCCAGCAGGCGCGCATCGTCTTCGGAGGAGGGCGCCAGGATGGTGATCTGATGCCCACGCAGCCGCAGGTGTTTTTCGAGGCCCTTGACCTGCTCCGTCACCCCGCCCGGGTAGGGATAATCATATGGCGAAACCAGGCAGATTTTCACGAGGCGGCCCTGCGCACGCTGCGGCGCACAGCGCGCTGGACCTTGTACGCCGGCGACACTACCATGCTGCGCCACATGTTCGGTGCGGCGATCACAGCGTGATCCCGGAAGGTCATAAAGCGCCCCCCGGCGATCAACGTGTGGGCGGCCAGCGCAGCGCGCAGATCGGCGATCGTCGCGCCGGGAAAGTAGGTGTAGCCCAGGCCGATCATCGAGAGCGCATGCGCATCGCTGCCGCCGAATTCCGGCAGCCCCAGGCGGGCGTTGAGGGCGGCCACTGCGGTATGGGAGACGCGGCCGGCGACGCTGGGGTTGAAAGTTTCGAGGCCATGAAACGGGGCCGGGCTGGCCTGCACCGCCAACAAGGCC
Source organism: Chloroflexia bacterium (assembly GCA_035310405.1). Taxonomy (GTDB): domain Bacteria; phylum Chloroflexota; class Chloroflexia; order QHBQ01; family JAICKM01; genus JAICKM01. The sequence goes on from DATGEF010000064.1 coordinate 15,690, forward strand.
TTTTCCTGGATGCTGGCGGTGAGCTTGCACAGGGGGTGGGGCGCAATCACCAGGCCCCCGGCCTCATAGACCAGATCGACCGAGGCGCGCAACGATTTGAGCATCGGGAAGTCTCGCTCCACAAACAGCGCGAGCAAATGCCCCTGGCGGGTCGTGATCTCCGTGCCCATAATCACCTGCACGCGATAGCCCCGCCGCGCCGCCAGTTCGCGCGCCTCATGCGCGCCCCGCACGTCGTCATGGTCGGCGATCGCGATGATGTCGAGGTCGGTCCGGTGCTCAACATAGTCCAGGATCTTGGGGATCGAATCGATCCCATCGCTATACGTCGAGTGGATATGCAGGTCCGCTTTGCCATGGCCGGCCGGCCGGCAGGCGGGGCCCGCCGAGACCGGCTCTGGGACCAGGGGCGCGACGCCGTGGGACACTAACCCGCCTTCCTTTCGCGCGCCGCAATCCAGCACGCCTTTGCAATCTCCCGCCGCGGCCCCGATCGCGGCCGCACCTTCGATTATACCAGATCCCCCCGCCGCGTGCATGGTGCAGTCGTCAGTCGTCGGTCGTCAGTCGTCAGTCGCCGAAGAGGCGGGCGGCTTTCCGCTTTGGGGGGCAGGTATGGTATAATTAGGGGTTGAGATTGCGCACGGCTGGTGCGCATCGTGCAAATCAGCGAGCAAATCCGCGGGTAAAGCAGCGGCCGGCCGGCAGACCGCGGCCCCCGCGTACCCTAGACAGGGGAGGACCGATGCAAACTACTCCCGAGCCGATCGCGCGCCTGATTGGCGAGCTTAGCCGCCTGCCCGGAATCGGCCCGAAAAGTGCCTCGCGGCTGACCTTTTACCTGCTGCGCAACAGCCGCGAGCAGGCCGAGGCCCTGGCCGCGGCGATCACCGACGTCAAAGACAAGATCATCTTCTGCACGGTCTGCCATAACGTGACGGAGACCGACCCCTGCGCGATCTGCGCCGACCCCCACCGCGACCGGGCCAAGATCTGCGCGGTCGAAGAGCCACTCGACGTGATGGCGCTGGAGCGGACCGGCATCTATAAAGGGCTTTACCACGTGCTCCATGGCGCCATCCAGCCCCTGGAAGGCATCACGCCCGACAAGCTGCGCATTCCGGAGCTCTTGCGCCGCGTGAAGCTCGGCGAGGTGGACGAAGTGATCCTGGCCACGAACCCAAACATGGAAGGCGAGGCCACGGCCATGTACCTGGCCCGCCAGCTGGTGCCGCTCGGCGTGCAGGTGACCCGCCTGGCCCGCGGGCTGCCGATCGGCGGCGACCTGGAGTACGCCGACGAGGTCACCCTCGCCCGCGCCATCGAAGGGCGCCGCGAGATGTAAAATCAGGAGTTCTGCCCGGTCGGCGGCGCCTGATCCGCGGCGGCGCTTCGTGTGGTCCCGCATAACGCCAGGCCGGCCAGGAGGCTCGCCAGTGCGCCCAGCGCACCGCCGAGAGAAAGACCGGCGGCGCGATTCTGCCCGTCACCTGGGAGGCCGGTGTGCCAACGGCCCGGATCGGCGCCCAGGAAGTAGCTGACCACGGGCGCCAGCGGTTCGGCCGCGGCTTTCTCCGGCGCGGCGGACAGCCAGAGCAGGACGGCCGGCAGGAGAGATGCCAGGAACAACAGGCGCATCACGGCCCCGGTGTCGGGCGCGGCGCGGCGAGCGCCGCGCTCAGTTCCGCCGCGAACCGGGCGACCGGCCAGCCCCAGTAACGGCTCAGGCCCCCGAAGTCGATGCGGTCGCCGCTGACGCCGTAAACCGAGGACTGCCAGTCGTCGTTAATGGGCAGGAAGACGATGTAGTGCTCGCTGCCCAGGCGCACACGCTCGGCTCCGCATTTCTCACCGTGCATATCCAGCACGTCGTCCGTGAAATCGGGCGGCTTTTTATACCACTTGCGCACTTTCACGCCGTAGAACATGTTGCCCACGGCACCCTGGCCCCCCATGAGGTCTACATCGGCAATGTACTCAGCCTGGCGCGCCCGTGCCGCCAGCGCCTGGAAAGAGGTGTCCGGCGGCGGGGTGCCCTCGGGGACCGGGGTTGCGACCGCACGGATCGCCGCTTCGAGCCGGCTGAGCGGCTGTCCCTGGTATTCCGGGAAGACCGTGGACTCCAGGCGTCCCTGGCGCACGGGGAAAAAGCCCGCCGGGCCGCCCAGGGTGCTGTAGAAATCGTAATAAGCGTCGCACCAGCCGCTGGACCCCGGCCCGAGGAAGAGCAGATAGGAGCCGGCGCCGGAGGCGAGGCGCGCCCGCTCGGCCGCGCCCAGAAAGACACCAATCGTCGCCGATGGCCCGCCGATCAACGGCACCGCCCATGTGCCCACGTCGTGCTCGGCCGGCGGCGGCCTGAGCCAGCGCAGGACCTGGAACTGGTCCCAGCCGGCATCGCCCTTTGGCTGGCCGGGCACTGGCACCGCCTGAGCGATGCCCTCGGCATGTTGGACGAGCAGCGGCAGCGTCCAGGTCGGGGTCGGCGTGGGCGTCGGCAGGTCGGGCGTCGGCGTCGGCGGGGCGGGCGTGGGCAGGATGGCGGTGGGCGCGGCGAATTGCAACTCGCGCACGGCGATGGGCACGCCCTCCAGGGGCCCGACCAGGGCGAAGACCCGGCCCCCCGACCCGACCGCCAGCCGGTGCAAGGCCTGGACGTAGCCGTCCTGCAAGGGGATCAGCGCGCGCCCGGTCAACTGGCCGCTCGCGTCGAAACGGAGCAAGGTCGGCTGGAAGTAGGGCGCCTGGTCAAGCTGCTCATGCGCGTAGAGGTAGAAGCTGCCGTCGGGATTGACGGCGAGGATCTGCAGGGCGATCAGCGGGTGCGGCGCGGTGACCACAAAGGACTGGGTAGCGATGCGCATCGTGGCCCCACCGGGCGGGGTGCCCAGCTCGACGCTGTAGCTGGCGTGCGGGCCAGGGTAGCCGGGCAGAGTGGGCAACCCCGGCGGGTTGCCGGCAACCGGGGTGAGCGGGGCGAGCCTGCCGCTCGCGTCGACCAGCCGCACCAGGCCGAGATCGCGCGCGTCCCAGCCGAGCAGCACGTCGCCGAGGGGGCCGATGGACAGGCCCAGGTGATGCTGGGGGATTGCGCCGATTTGCTCGTCGCCCGGTATCTGGTCGGGGATGGGGTACTGGTCAAGCACCTGCCCGGCGCCGCCGAGCCGGACCACGCTCGTCTGGTAGAGCAGCCAGAAATCGGCGTTGCGTATCGCCAGCCCCTCGATCAGCCCACGCAGCGCATCTGGAAGCGGCAGCACGCCGAGCGGCGCCCCGCCGGAGTCGAAATGCAACAGGCGCGCCCCGCCGCCATTCATATCCTTGTAATAATCGCCCATCCAGAAGCTGCCGTCGGGGGCCACGGCGAAGCCGTACAGGCCCTCCCAGCCCGACCAGACGCTGATGCCACCCGCATCGGCCCGCGGCAGCGTAAAGACGAGGATCGACTCGCCCGGCCCGGCGGGGATCGTGGCCGGCGGCGGGGTCGCCGGCGCCGGCGGCAGGGTGGGCTGCGGGACAGAGGGCGTGCCCGCTAACGGCGGCGTGAGCGCGGCCGGGGAGGTCGCCGTGGGTGGGAGCGGGGAGGCGGGCGTCGGCGACGGCGCGGGCAACAGCGGGTCGAGGTAGGTGGCGCGCTCTGCCGGGCTGAGCGCGCGGGTGACCCGGCGCGCGGCGAGCGCCAGCAGGTCGGGCAGGCAGACGCTGAACTGGCGGACCAACCCATCCTTGCCGGCCGTCGCCAGGCGGCAGCCGTCGGGGCTGAAGGCCGCATCCAGCACGTGGTCGGTATGGCCGCGCACGGTCGTCAGCTCCTGACCGGTTGCGGCATCCCAGATCTCGGCGAAGCCCCCCCCGCCCCCGCCGACGATGCGCTTGCCGTCGGCGCTGAAGCCGACCGCCCAGTTGTCGGCCTTGCCCCCGCGGTCGCCCGCGGCCCGCAACACGAAACGCACCTGGCCGGTGCCCGTATCCCAGACGGTCGCCCCGTCGGCGCTCGCCCGCACCAGGCTGCGGCTGTCGGGACTCCAGGCGAAATGGCTGCCGCCGGCCACGCCGCTGTCGAGCCGCAGGCGCTCCTGCCCTGTCGCCGGGTCCCACAGGCGCACGGTCGTGTCGCCCAGGGTGGCGATACTCGTACCGTCGGGGCTGTAGGCCGCCTGCCAGACCCAGTTGGTATGGCCGTACAGCGTGAAGCGCTCCCGCCCCGTGGCCGCGTCCCAGACCTTGGCCGTCCCGTCCTGGCTGGCAGTGACGATGCTCTTGCCGTCGGGGCTCCAGCCGGCGTTCCAGACATTGGCGGTGTGGCCCCAGAGCGTCGCGAGCGGCTGCCCACTATATGCGTCCCAGACCTT
>DATGEF010000065.1:0-4380 GCA_035310405.1 Chloroflexia bacterium
CACCTTCGGGCTGCCGATCGTCGCCATCCTGGTGATGGCCTTCGTCGTGCTCCGTCCGGGACGCAAGCTGCGGACGATGGTCTGCACCCGCTGTGACGGCAGTGGCCAGGTGGACGAGCATTGGCCCGACCCCTCGAAGCCGGGCGGCTGGCACGACGTCCATGGCGTCTGCCCCAAGTGCAAAGGCGTCGGCCGGGTCTAAGCCTGGCTGGCCCCGGCGGAGCGCGCGCCCTATGCCCGTCTATCGCACCCCCAACCCCCAGCACCGCCCGCCGGCCGCCGCGGCCCCCGGCGCGCCCGCGCGCCCGGCCCGCGATGTCGACGTGATCAGCCACAGCCTCGACCAGACCCGCCGCATCGGGCAGCGCCTGGCCGCCCTCCTGGAGCCGGGCGACCTGATCCTCCTCGAAGGCCCCTTCGGCGCCGGCAAGACGACGTTCACGCAGGGGATCGCCCGGGGGCTCGGCGTGGAGTCGGAGTATATCACCAGCCCCACCTTCACCCTGATTAACGAGTACGCGGCCCGCTTGCCGCTCTACCATGTCGACCTCTACCGCCTGCAGACCGCGCAAGAGGCCGGCGACCTCGGCCTGCTCGACTATGTGACCGGCGACGGCGTCACGGTCATCGAGTGGCCGGAGCGGGCGGCCGGCCTGCTGCCGGCCGCGCACCTGACTATCTACCTGAGCGACATCGCCGAGACGAAGCGCGCATTGCGCTTTCACGCGGCGGGCGCGCGGTATACGGACCTGCTGGAACGCTTCAAGAGCCAGGCTTTCGCGCCCGGCGCGGTCCCCGATCCGGGCGCGCCCCCCGCGCGCGGCACGGGGGGCGCCGGATGATTATCGCCTTCGATACCTCCACCGAGTGGTGTAGCGTGGCGCTCTACGATCCGGCGGCCGGAGTGCGGGCCGAGCAAACCTGGCACGCGGGCCGGCAACAAACGCGGGAGCTGCTGCCCGCCCTGCAGACCATGCTGGCCCGCAACGGGCTCCAGCCGGCCGACCTGCGCGGCGTGGCGGTGGCCCTCGGCCCCGGATCGTTTACCGGGCTGCGGGTCGGCCTGGCCACGGCCAAGGGGCTGGCCTACGCGCTGGACATCCCGCTCTGGGGCATCCCGACCCTGGATGTGCTGGGCTATGCGCACATGGCGATCACCGCGGCCCCGGTCTGCGCAGTGGTCCATGCCGGGCGGGGCCGGCTGGCGCACGCCTTTTATCGCACCCGCGCCGGGGTCTGGCAACGGATCACCGATTACCAGAACACGACCGTCGCCGAGCTCATCGCCGCGGTAGACACGCCGACGATCTTCTGCGGCGAGATCGACCCGCCGACGGCGCGGGAGCTGGAAACGCAGTTGGGCCGCCTGGCGAGTGTCGCCCCGCCAGCCGCGTCGCTCCGCCGCGCCGGCTACCTGGCCGAGCTAGCCTGGCAGCGCGCCCAGAGCGGCGAGCGCGACGACCTCACGCTGCTGCAGGCCCTGTATTTGCAGATGCCAGTCGTCAGTCGTCAGTCGTCAGTCGTCAGTGGTTAGTCGTCAGTTGTCAGTCGTTTGTAGACACTCGCCCCACGGGGTAACGGGGCCACACTTGCCTTAACCTCGTGGGGTGTGAATCCGTTCAGTTTCAGCTGAGTAGCAATCGTACCCGATGCGCAAGGTCCTGCTAGAGTATACTAGATCTTGAAGGAGATTCCGTTATGTTTCGACTGTCATCACGTGGAAACCACCACTCTGTGACGCGGATCTTGACCCTTGCGCTGGTGTGTACCTTGATAGTAATAGGGACCTTATTAGCTCGCACAGCACTGGGTATGAGCCCTTTGCTTAGCCAGCCCGATTCCAACGGCCTCGTGTCGGGTTTTCAATTTGCGACGGACAGTGGCCTCGTCACGAATATTCAAGATCCAGAGTTAAAACAGGAATACTTGAGCGTGCGCGATGCACAGTTGAGCTTAACTAATGCAAGTTCCAGACACCCTTTGGGCGATCGTTGAGCGAAGAGTGAGCACCCCCAGGTGCGAACGCGGGTGGGGCAGCGTTCGCACCTGGGAGTGCTCACTCTTCATCACCCCAGAGGTCGCTTGAGGCTGCACCAAGCACTGATCTTACTCTGTATAGTGGCGTAGTATTACCCGGTGGCTTAAGGAGATTGTCAGGTAGAGTATCCGATAACTAAAAAATGTGCCTGCGGCACCGCTACGCGAGCAAAACTCAAAACTCGTCAAGGGTATTCGATAACTCAAAACTCAAAACTCAAAACTCGTCACTGCGTCATCTAGGAGGATTAGCGAACGGTCCCGAGCCGGTCCTGTTTGGGCGTACCCGTAACCCGTCATGCGGACACCCCGACCCCCGACCCCCGACCCCCAACCCCTCGTTATGCCCTACATTATCGAGCCGATGCAAATAGCCGACGTGCCCGAGGTTTCGGCCGTGGAGAAGGAATGCTTCACCAGCCCGTGGCCGGCCAGCGCCTACCGGCGGGAGCTTAAGAACGCGGCGGCCAACCGCTACGTGGTCGTGCGCTGGGTGCATCCGAGCGCGCGGCGGCACGCGCCCGCCGCCTGGCCGCCGCCCGGGTCGGCCCTGCGCGAGCGCCTCGGCCGCTTCTTCCCGGCGCTGTTCCCGCCCCTCGACGTGCCCAGCAGCCCCTACCCGATCGTCGGGTTCGCCGGGCTCTGGCTGATGGTCGACGAGGCGCATGTCACCACGATCGGCGTGGCGCCCGGCCACCGCGGCCGGCGCGTGGGCGAGATGCTGTTCTTGCGCATGCTCGATATTGCCGTGGAGATGCGGGCCACCTGGCTGACCCTCGAAGTCCGGGTCTCGAATGACGTCGCCCAGAACCTGTATCGCAAGTATGGGCTGCAAACGGCCGGCACCCGCAAGCATTACTATAGCGATAACGGCGAGGATGCCTACCTGATGTGGAGCGAGCCCTTACATTCGCCCGCCTTTCACACGCGCCTGGCCACCCTGCGCGCCCAGTTCCAGGAGTACGCGGCGCGCCAGGAGGCGGCGGAGCGGGCCGGGGAATTGAAGCTCCCCGCGCCCAGCCGCCACGCCGCCCCGGAGAACAGCTGACGTCGGGAAACCGGCCCCGCCGAGAGATTGGAGCCGTACAGGTTGTGAATATCTTAGCCATTGAAACGTCCTGTGATGAGACATCCGTCGCCATCGTGCGCGACGGCCGGCAAGTGCTGGCCAATGTCATTGCCTCGCAGATCGGCCTGCATGAGCGCTATGGCGGCGTGGTGCCCGAGCTGGCCGCGCGCCAGCATATCATTACCCTGGTGCCGGCGCTCGAAGAGACCTTGCGCCGGGCCCAGCTGAACTGGGACGGGGTCGACGCCGTTGCCGTTACCTGTGGCCCGGGGCTGGCCGGCGCCTTACTGGTCGGCCTGAACGCCGCGAAAGCGATCGCCTGGGCGCGGGGCAAGCCTCTGATCGCCGTAAACCATCTGGAAGCGCATATTTACTCGAATTGGGTGATCCCCGCCGGCCTGGAGGCGCCCGCCCCGGCGCCCCCCACGCCCACCGTAAGCCCCGCCGCGGTCCCCCGGACGCGGGGGGCGGGCGCCGCCCTGCGCGCGCTCGGAGTCGAGCCGGCCGGGCCGGCCGGCCCGGCCGACCTGCCGGCCCGGCCCCCCAGCGGCCGGCCCCAATTCACGCCCCCCCCGCCCGCGCCCATGACTCCGCAGCCGGATCTCGACCGGGCCGCGCCGACGGACCCGGCCTTCCCGCTGCTGTGCCTGGTCGTCTCCGGCGGCCACACCGAGTTGGTCTATATGAGCGGGCACGGCCAATACAGCCTGCTCGGCAAGACCGTCGACGACGCGGCCGGCGAGGCTTTCGACAAAGTCGCGCGCATCCTGGGCCTGCCGTACCCAGGCGGGCCGGCTATTCAGCAAGCGGCCGCGCACGGCAACCCCGACGCGATCGACCTGCCGCGGGCGGTGCTGCGCGGCAGCTACGATTTCAGCTTCAGCGGGCTCAAGACCGCCGCCTTGCGCCAGGCGCAAAACTACGGCCCGCCGATCCAGCCCGAGGAAGAGGCCGCGGCCCGCGCGGCCGCGGCCGAAGCGCGCCGGGCGGAAGAGGCCCGGCGGGAGGCCGCGGAGCAGGCGCGGCGCGCCGCGGAGGCCCAGGCGCGCTGGGAGGAAGACGAGCGGGCCCGCCGGGCCGTCGACGAAGAGCGCCGGGCGGCCGCCGCGCGCCGCGCGGAAGAGGAGCGCATCCGGCGCGACGAAGAATACGCCGCCCAGGAGCGCGTGCGCCTGGAGGCCGCGCGCGAGCGCCAGGCCGAGATCGATCGGCTCGCCGCCACGGAGCGGGCGCGCCGCCGGGACGCCGACTCCCCCCGTCCCGCGGCGCCCCCT
>DATGEF010000066.1:0-3181 GCA_035310405.1 Chloroflexia bacterium
CAGGCCCTCGTGCAAATGCTGCCGCGGGTCTATCACGCGCGGCAAGATATGCTGCGGCCGCTGGGCTGGCATGGCCTGGCCGTGGGGGGCTATCTCGTGCTGGCCCCGCCGCTGGCGGCCCTGTTCGGGGCCCCGGGCTTAGCCGGCGCTTTCGCTGTCTATACCTACCTGGCCCTCGGCCTCTTCCTCTGGGGCCTGCGCGCCGATCTCCGGCCGGTCGCCGGCGTGCTGGGGCGCACCCTGGCCCAGACTCTGGTCGCGGGGGCGGCCAGTGGCGGCGTCGGCTGGCTGATCCTGCGGGGCACGGCCGGGATGGCGGACAGCAGCCTCAGCCGCCTGGCGACGGTCGGCGCCCTGGCGCTCGGCGGCCTGATCACGTACGCGGTCAGCATGACTGTGTTGACCAGCCGCGCCCGGCCCCCCGCGCCGGGCGGCCCCCCGCGCCCCGACGCGCGGCAGCAGGACTGACCCTATGCGCCGACCCTGGACCGATCGCCCGCTCCGCGCCCCGCGCCCCCGCCCCGCGCGCGCCGATCCCCGATTCTTGCTCTATGCGGCCAACAGTCCCGCGGGCCGGCTGATCACCCTCGCCCTGGTCGGCGGGGCCAGTGGCGCCCTGGTGCGGCTGGGCGGGCCCCGTCTGGTGGCCGCCGGGGTGGCCGGGGCGGTGGCGGTCGCCGGCCTGCTACGCTGGTGGCCGGGCAGTGCCGTCGCGCTGCTGTTGATCACGGTCGCCTTGAACCGGTTCGTGGTTCCCGTGGCGGGGGCCGACGTCAAGCCGGAGCACGTCGCTATCCTGCTCGTGGCCGGCATCCTGGGTCTGCGCTGGGCGACGACGGCGCGGCCGGCGACTCGCGCCGGCGCCGCGGGAACCGCGCCGGCGCCCCGGGCGCCGCTCCGGCTCACGGCGGCCCGGGTGGCCCCGGCCTGCCTGATCCTCTACCTGGGCCTGAACGGCCTGAGCTCGCTGCTCAATGCCTTGCAGCCCGACCAGAGTCTGCGCCTCACCGGCCTGGTGACCCTGGTCACCTTGCCGTACTTTCTGCTGCCGTGGCTGATCCGCGACGGCCGCGACCTGCGCCGGGCGGTGATGGGCTGGCTGGGGCTGGCGACGCTCGAAGCCCTCCTGGGTCTCGCCATCATGGTGCTCTATCGCCAGGGGATCGATCTCGGCGTCCAGGTGGTGCTGGGCAGCCCGCCGGTGCCGATCGGGACCATGCGGGAAGGCAACATTTTCGGCAGTTACCTGGCGGCGGCGGTCGTGGCCGCCCTGGCCTTCATGCTCAGCAGCGCCCGGGCCCGCACCCTGCTCGGCGCGACCGGGGTCGGGGGCCTGACGCTCGGCGGCGTGGCGATCAGCCTGGCGCGGGGCGCCTGGCTCGGGTGCGTGATCGGCGTGGGGCTGGTGCTCGCCTGCCGGATCCGCACCGCCGCCCGGCGCGGCGTCGCGCTGGCCCTGCTGGCGGTGGCCCTGCTGCCGTTACTGCTGGCCTTTGCCAATTCGCCGTTTCTGGAGGAGGCGCGCTTCTACGTGGAGCAGCGCCTCACCTCGCTGAACCCCGATACGATTCTGAACGACGCCACCGTGGCCGAGCGGCTCGACACGTATGACAAAGCGTGGGAGGGCATCGCGATTCATCCCTGGGTCGGCAACGGGACGGGGAGCTTTGGCCAGCGCTATTACTATCGCTCCGTTGCCCAGCCCGCCTGGATCGGCAACCTGGAGCTCCACCTGCTCTATGACACGGGCCTATGGGGCCTGCTGGCCTTTAGCGGCTTCCTGGTGGCCAGCGGCTGGGAAGCTTTCCGCGCCTACCGCCGCAGCCGCGACCCGGAACGGCGGGCGCTGATCCTCGCGCTCGGCGCCGGGCTGCTGGTGTTGCTGGTCGCTTACCAGGCGACCGAGGCGACCTGGCTGGCCTTTACCTGGGCCCACCTGGGCCTGTTGCGGGCGGCGGCGCGCGCGGCGTGACGATGGACGCCCCGACCCCGGCCGCCGCGTTTGCCGCGTGGATCAAGGAGCGGCGCCAGGCCCTCGACCTGACTCAGGCGGCGCTGGCCCAGCGGGCGGGCTGCTCGGTGGAGACGATCCGCAAAATCGAGGCCGGCACGCGCCGGCCCTCCCCGCCGGTCGCCCAGCTCCTGGCCGACTGTCTGGAGGTGGCTCCCGATCAGCGGGCGCGCTTTCTCCAGCAGGCGCGGGGGGGGCCGGCCGGACCCGCGGCCCCCCCCGCCGGCCTCCCGGCCGCGGCGCGGGCCGGGCGCCCCTTGCCGGTGCCGCTCACTGCGCTGGTCGGCCGCGCCGCCGATCTGGCGCGGGCCCGCGCGCTCCTCGGGCGGGGCGGCGTGCGCTTGCTCACGCTGATCGGGCCCGGCGGGGTCGGCAAAACCCGCCTGGCGCTGCAGCTGGCCACAGATCTCCAACCAGACTTTGCCGATGGCGCCTATTTTATCTCCCTGGCCGCGGTCCATGACCCCGCCCTGGTCGACACGGCCATCGCGGCCGCGCTGGGGGTGCAAGAGGTGGCGCACCAGCCGCTGGCCGCCCGCCTGCGCAGTTACCTGCGGGATCAGGCGGCCCTCCTCGTGCTCGATAACTTCGAGCAGGTGGGGCCGGCGGCCCCCTTGCTGGTCGATCTGCTGGAAGGTGCGCCGCACCTCCGCATGGTCGTCACCAGCCGGGCCGTATTGCAGGTACGCGGGGAGCGGGTGCTCCCCGTGCCGCCCCTGGCCGTGCCGGAGCCGGGGGATGGATCGCTGGCCGACCTCGCCCACTCGCCCGCCGTCGCCCTGTTTCTCGCGCGGGCCCTGGAAAGCCAGCCCGCGCTGGCGCTCACGGACGCGCACCTCGCGGCGGTGGGGGAGATTTGCCGGCGGCTGGAGGGGCTGCCGCTGGCCATCGAGCTGGCCGCGGCCCGCGTGGCCCTCTTTTCGCCGCCCGCGCTGCTGGCCCGCCTGACCCGGCTGGCGCCCGCCCCCGCGCTCGACCTCCTGACCGGCGGCTACCGCGATCTGCCCGCGCGCCAACAAACCCTGCGCGCGACGATTGCCTGGAGCTACGCCCTGCTGGATCCCGCCGAGCAACAGTGGCTCCGCTGGCTGGCTATCTTCGAGGGCGGCTGTACGGCGGCGGCGGCCGCCGCTATCGCAGTAGGCAGTGACGAGGGGTTGGGGGTTGGGG
>DATGEF010000067.1:0-4340 GCA_035310405.1 Chloroflexia bacterium
GTAGAGGGCCACGTTGATCGCCAGGGGAATCACCGCCTGGATGCGGCCGATCCAGGTGCCGAGGGCCACGCCGAGCCCGGCCCCCATAAAGGCGACCAGGGCCACGATCCCCAGGGTCGTCAGCCAATATGCCCCCTGCGGCACGACCCAGCCGAGCGCCGCCCCCAGGCCCAGCACCAGGGTGCCCAGGAGGAAGGTGGTCAGGAAACCGGCCAGCACCTTGCCGGCAATGATCGCCCCGGCCGAAGCGGGCGAGAGCAGCAGCTCCTTGACCGTGTGCTGCTCCCATTCCCGCGCCGTCGACAGCCCGCTGGTGACCAGGCCGCTGATCATCAGCAGCAGGACGATGGTCGGCAGCACCGCGTACTGGAAGAGTTCGACATCGCGCGCCCGTAAGTCCTGCTCCTGCAGGGTGATTTTGACCGGGCTGCTCCCCCCCTGCGCCGCGTAATACTCGGTGATGGCCGTAGGGACCGCCCGGCGGATGTCGTTGGTGAAGTCCAGGTTGAGGTTATTGACCGTCACGTCGATCGGCGCCGGCGCGTGGGCCGCCGCCCGTGCACTGAAGCCGGGGGGGATCGTGATGATGGCCACCACATCTATATTCTGGAGCAGGGCCTGGGCCTGGGGGGCCGGGACCTCTTGCAAACGGAACAGATCGGCCGCCCGGATCGCCTGCGCGATCTGCGCGGCCTGGGGCCCGGCGTCCTGGATCACGAGGGCGACGGGGCTGCGGCCAACCGCCGCCGCGCCGAAGGCCTGGATCAGCAGGAAGGCCAGGGGCGGGACGAGCGTGGCGGCCACATTCGTCGGCTGGCGCAGCCAGATCTGTAGATCCTTGCGCACGATGGCCCAGGTGATGCGCCAGAATGCATCCATCGTCACCCGCTCCTTGCTCGCGGCGGCTAATGGCGGACGGTGCTGCGGCGCAGCACCCACGTCGCCAGGCCCATAAAGCCCAGCGCGTAGCCGCCGAGCACCGCCACGTTGATCGCTAGGCCGTATGTGTTCAGCGTAAAGTCGTGGAACGCGTGCTGTTGCACCACGATCGCGTAGTAGACCGGAAACAGCTGGGCCAGGATCTGGATCAGCGGAGTGGTGAAGGAGATCGGCCCGAACGGCCCGCTCAGGAAGAAGAGCGGCAGGGCCGTGCCCAGGGCCAGCGCGGTCACGGCCTGCCGGTTCTGGAGCAGGGTGCCCAGCAGGGTGCCCAGGGCGATGAAGATCAGCAAAGTCAGCAGGGTGAAAGCGATCACTTCATCCCAGTGCGCGGGCCAGACGCCGACGACGCCGATCAGCACGCCCAACAGCAGGCCGACCGCCGCCAGGCTCAGCAGAAAGGCGCCGAGCATCTTGCCGGCGAGCATCGCCCAACGGGGCGCCGGCGAGAGTAACAACCCCTTCATGGTCTCCAGCTCCCACTCGCGGGCCGCCCCGGTCCCGGCCTGGAGTAAGCCGCTGATCATCAGGGCGACCACCAGGATCGAGACCGTCAGGTAGGGGATGTAATCGGTATCCTGCCGGTACAGGTCGTGCTCGCTGGGTGTGACGGTGACCAGGTGGGGGAAGGCGCGGGCATAAAAGCTGGTGATCGCCAGCGGCACGGCGCGGCGGATGTCGTTCGTGAAGTCGGTGTTGAGGTTATTGACCTCGACGTCGACCTGGACCGGCTGATTCTGCTGGAGCCGCGTATCGAAGTCCGGCGGCAGGGTCACGACGGCGACGATCTGCCCCGCGGTGATCAGGGCCTGGGCCTCGGCCGCGCTCGCCTGTTGCAGACGAAACGAATGGGCCGTGCTCATCGCCGAGTAAAAGGCCTGGGCATACGGGCCGCGGTCGTTCATCACGACGGCCGTGGGGGCATTGCTCCCGGCCAGGACGAACAGGCTCAGCAGGATGAGCACGTTCAGCGGGACGATCAGCGCGGCGACCGTAAAGACCCGGTCGGTGAGCGCGATCGTGATCTCTTTTTTCGCGCAGGCCCAGATCACGCGCCCATGATAGCCGATGCCTTCTACCATCTCCCCTCCTAATCGCGGAGCGCTGTGCCCGTCAGACGGAGGAAGACTTCGTCCAGGTTGGGCTCGCGCACGGCGAGGGTGCGGATCACGCCCTCCTGCGCGACGATGTTGATAATCTGCGGCACCACCTCGCCGCCGCCCGTGGTGGTGATCTGCAGTTGCGCGCCATCCTCGCGCACGCCGGTGACCCCGGGGAGGGCGCGGATGGCGGCGAGCGACCGGCTCGGCCCGTCCAGCTCCAATTCGACCACGCTGCCGCCGTAGGCCTGCTTGAGGTGATCCGGCGTGTCCACGGCGATGAGACGGCCGCGGTCCAGGATGGCCAGCCGCTCACACAGGGCCTGGGCCTCTTCCAGGTAATTCGTCGTGATCAGGACCGTCCGCCCCTGATCGCGCAACGCCAGGATATAATCCCAGATCGCGCGGCGGGACTGCACGTCGACGCCGAGCGTGGGCTCGTCCAGGTAGAGGAGGGCGGGCTCATGCAAGAGGGCGCGGCCGAGCGCCAGCCGGCGTTTCATGCCGCCCGAAAACGTGCCCACGCGGGAGTCTTTGCGCTCCCAGAGCTGGACCAGCTCCAGGATGCGGCGGATGCGCGCGGCCTTCTCCAGCCGGGGCAGGCCGAAGAGATCGGCGTGGAAATCGAGGTTCGCCCAGGCGCTCAGCTCGTCATACAGGGCGGTTTCTTGCGGCACGGCGCCCAGCCGCTGGCGGACCTGCCGCGTCTGGGTGCGCAGGTCATAGCCCAACACCCGAATCTGGCCGCTGGTGGGGCTGCTCAGGCCGCTGACCATGTTGATCGTCGTGGTCTTGCCGGAGCCGTTGGGCCCCAGCAGGCCAAAGATCTCGCCCTGGCGCACGGTCAACGATAGATGGTCGACGGCGTGAAAGGCGCCAAACTGCTTGCAGAGATCGATCATTTCGATCGCCGGGACGGGGGCGGGCGGCGGAGATATCATCAGTGGGCCTCAGCGTAGGTTTTGCACGACAGGGTCAGTGGCAGGTACGACGAAAGACAGATAGCGGCTACGGAGATGTTATCAGAAGCCGGCCAGAGAATCAAGGCCGGCCGCCGCGGCCGATTCCCCCGCTTTCGCTGTCCTACCGGGTGGGGTGTCAGTCGGTGGCGGGACGGCAGGCTCAGACTCCCAGGCGGCGCCGAGCGTGACCTGCGCAAGTACGATAAACAGCCCCAGGAGTGCCAGCCCCCGCGGCAGCGGCACGCCCGGCAAAGGCAACGCGATGGTAATCGCGCGAAAGCCCAGGGCGCTGACCAGACCGATCGGGGGCCAGCGCGGGGCCACTCGCACGGTATCCCAGAGCAGCACGAGCGCCAGGGGCAGCTGGTAGTAGTGGCCCCCGATCCACTTGCCGAGCACAATCTGCATCAGCGCAGCGAGTGCGACCAGCGCCAGCAGCCGGCTATCCACCAGCCCGACCGGCCGGCCCCGCCGCCGATTCCACCAGAGCGTCGCCCCCACCAGCCCGGCGACCACGAGCACCAGCACTCCGTTGCTATAGCTCAGGATACGCTCGTGCCAGAGGGCGTAGTCCGGCGACGCGCGCCCGAGCGTGGTGGCCAGCTGCCCGTCGATCCAGCCGGGCAGGCCCGGCCCGAACAACTCCAGGTGTTGCGGTAAGGTCACAAACGCGTAGACCACCGCGCCGGGATTGGCCAGGAAGGGTGGGAGCATAAACGCCCCGAAGACGGCCAGGGCCACGCCAGCCCAGGTGAATGCCGCACGCCACGGGTGCTTGGTGGCCTGCCTGTTCAAGAGTAACACCGCGCCGATCGGCAGCAGCTCCAGCAGGGTTGTGTGCTTGGCCGCGAGGGCGAGACCGGCGAAGAAACCGCCCCAGAGTAAATGCCGGGGGGTCAAGCGCAATGTGGTCAGCAACAGCAGTAGGATTAGCCCCTCGTGATGGTCTTGCACCGCCGAGACCTGCAAGAACCCGGTCACCAGCATCGTCGGCAAAATGCCGAGGAAGATAGCAACCTCGTCGACGGCTGGCCGCCAGGCGCGTGCAAGTTGGCGAAACTGCTCCATGGCCAGCACGTCGGCCACCAGCAAGGGCAGGGCGATCAGCCGGTAGGCCAGCTGATCGCCGCCGCCGACGCTCGCGTCCAGGGGTGTACCTTTCAGCAGATCCGCCAGGCCGACGAAGGGCGCGAGCACTAAAGCCAGCAGTGGCGAATACGAATAGACAATGCCGGTGGGGAGGGTCCCCAGGGGCAGGATACCAGTGATCGTATTGTATTCGTAAATGCGCCACGAGCCGTTGAGGAGCTGGCGAGCAGCGTCAACAAACCAGCGTTGG
>DATGEF010000068.1:0-5477 GCA_035310405.1 Chloroflexia bacterium
AGACGCCGATTCTGGACGTCTGGAGCGGGCCCGGTCCATAGCCGGGGGCGCTATGGGCTCGCTGTATCCGAGGCGCCCGGCAAGGTGAAGTGGAAGGTGGAGCCGGCGCCGAGGGTGCTCTCCACCCAGACCGTGCCGCCATGCATCTCGATGATCTGGCGGACGATGGGCAGGCCCAGCCCGGTGCCCTGGATGTGCCGGCCGGCGGCCGACTCGACCCGCGCGTAGCGCTCGAAGATGGTCCCCAGGGCGTCGGGCGGGATGCCGACACCCTGGTCGGCCACCTGGACATGCACGGTATGGCCCTCGGCCTGGCTGCGGATGCAGATCGCGCCCCCGGCCGGCGAATATTTGACGGCGTTGTTCAGCAGATTCGTGACCACCTGGGTGAGCTTATCCCGGTCGCCGGACAGCACCGGCAGGAGGGGGTGCAATTCGAGGATCAGCGGATGATGGGGGGCGTTCGGCCGGATCAGGGCGGCCACCGCCACGATGATCCCGTTCAGATCAAGGGGCTCCCGATGGAGCGACATCTTGCCCGCCTCCATACGGTCCAGGTCCAGCATATCGGTGATCAGCCGGCTCAACCGGCGGGCCTCGTTGTTGATGTCCTGGGCGTATTCTTTCATCTGCTCCAGGCTGAAAGGCTCATCGTGCATCAGGCTGCTCAAGCCCTGGATCACCGTCAGCGGGGTGCGAAACTCGTGACTCACGATCGCCACGAAGTCACTCTTCACCTTGCTGAGCCGCCGGAGCTGCGCGTTGGCGGTGCGTTGGGCTTCCAGGGCGTCAGCAATCTCGGCTTCCGCCTGCTTGCGCTTGGTGATGTCGGTATTGATCTGCAGGATGGCCGGGGACTGCGCCTGCGCGTCGCGCTGCAGCGCCCAGCGGCTGGCCACGATGATCTGCTGGCCGGCCCGCGTGGTATGCACCAGCTCGCCTTCCCAGCGGCCCGTCTGCTGCAGCACGTCGAGAGTCTCGGCCAACGGCTGGGGAAAGCTGGTCTGCAGCAGCACATAGGACGGCTGGCCGATGGCTTCCTGCTTCGTCCAGCCGTAGAGTTCTTCGGCGCCATGATTCCAGAAGAGGATCGTATGGTGGAGATCTTCCACCAGGATGGCATCATAGGCCAGGTCCAGGAACTGGGCCTGGGCCTGGAGCGTCGCGGTCTGGCGCGCGAGGGCGGCCTCCACCTGCTTGCGTTCGGTGATGTCGCGCAAGACCACGAGATGCCGGCCCGGCTGGAAGTGCGCGGTGGCCGTGATCTCGACTTCGCGGGCGCCGCCCGCGACCTGGCGGATGCGCAGCTCGCCCCGGAATTCCCCCTGCGCGTCCAGGCGTTGCCAGGCCGTGTCCAGGGCTTCCCGGTACTCGCCGTCGACAAAATCGGCGATCGGGCGGGCGAGGAGGGCCGCGGGCGTCGCGCCATACAGCGCACAGGCGGCCGGATTGACCTGCACAAAGCGACCGGCGGCGTCGAGGATCAGCATCGCGTCGAGCGCACCGTCGAACACCGCCCGAAATTGGCCCTCGCTGGCGTTCAAGGCGACCAGGGTCCGCTTTTGCTCGGTCACATCGCGGCCCAGCGTCAGCAGGCAGGCCTCGCCGTCGAGCTCGATCCGCTCCATCGACACCACGGCCTGGCGGATCTCGCCGGAGCGGCGCTGGTAGGCGATTTCCAGATCATGCGCGGCGCCCTGCGTCCCGAGTAGCGCCGGCAGGCGCGCCAGCGCGGCCGAGTCGACAACCAGGTTACGCACATCCAGCGCCCCGCTGAGCACCTCATCGCGGCTGTAGCCCGTCGCCCGCTCCCAGCTCTCGTTGACGTCCAAGAGCTGCCCGTCGCGCAGGCGGGTGATGGTGATGGTATACGGGCTGGCGAAAAAGGCTTTGGCGAAGCGTTCTTCCGAGTGGCGGAGCGCGGCCTCGGCCTGCTTGCGGGCCGTGATATCGTGCCCGGCGCCGATCATCAGGTCGCCGGGGCCCTTAGCATCTTGCCAGAGGATCCAGCGGGGCGCTCCCGTCCGCGACTGCACCAGCCGCTCATACGGGGCGGGGGAGACGGGGCGCTCCCCCCGCGCGCACTGGGCGACATAGGCTTTTTCCTGCTCCCGGTCCGCCGGATCGGCGCGGCTCAAAGCCCACCAGCCATCCCCCAGGAGCTCGGCCGGGGCGTAGCCGAGGACCGTCTGGACCGACGGCGTGGCATAGACGATCTGCCCCTGACCATTGGCGATCAGCACCAGCGTCCCGACGTATTGGAGCACCTGCTCGGAGAGCCGTAAATGCTCTTCCGTGCGCGCCAGCTCGGTGATGTCCCAGAAAGCGCAGACGACCTGCACCAGGCGCCCCGCCGCATCGACTTGCGGGGCGGCGTTCAGCAGCAGCCAGGTGTAGGCCTGTGCCGCGTCACACCAGATGCCGAGGATTTCGTGTTCGAGCGGCTGGCCCGTCCGCAGCACCTCGGCCAGGGGCCCCGCCGGCGACGGCGCCGGGGAGCCATCGGCCGCGACCATGACCAGATCCAGGTCCAATACCCGCCGCCCGGACAGGGCAGTGGCATGCTGGCCGAGAAAAGCCGCGACCGACGCACTGCTGTGCAGGATGTCGCCCTGCGGCCCGAGCACGAGCACGCCGACTCGGGGCGCGGCCAGCACGGCGCCGAAGCGGGTCGCGGCTGTCGTGGGCGGGCCATCGGGGCCGATCATCAGCTGGTTACTCCCGAGGCACGTCGAGCCCGTAATTACGCAGGATCTGGCGGGCCACGACGGACTTGTGGACTTCGTCCGGGCCATCGTAGATGCGGGCGCCCCGTTCGTGGCGATACCAATAGGCCAGCGGAATATCGTCGGTCAGGCCGAGCGCGCCATGGACCTGGATGGCGCGGTCGAGCACGGCGCCCAGCACGCCGGCGACATAGAACTTGATCAGCGAGATCTCTTCTCGCGCGGCGGTGGCCCCGGCCTGGTCGATTTTGGCCGCGGCATCCAGCACGAGGAAGCGCGCGGCGTTGATCTCGGCGCGGCTCTCGGCGATCCAGTTCTGGACGGTCTGGCGGCTGCCCAGCGGCATGCCCGGCGCCAGCTCGCGCTGTACGGCCCGGCTACACATCAGGTCAAAGGCCCGCTCGCAGATGCCGATCCAGCGCATGCAATGGTGGATGCGCCCGGGCCCGAGCCGCTCCTGGGCCAGGGCAAAGCCGGCCCCCTCCGCGCCGAGCAGGTGGGTCTGCGGCACCCGGCAATTCTCGTAGCGGATCTCGGCGTGGCTGGCATAATCCTCGCCCGGCTCCCCCATGACCGGGATATTGCGCATGCGGATAAAGCCAGGCGTATCCGTCGGCACGATCACCTGGCTGGCGCGCGCATGAGGCCGCGCCTCGGGATTGGTGATCGCCATGACGATGGCGAAGGCGGCGCCGTCGGCCGCGGACGTGAACCACTTGTGGCCGTTGATCACATAATCCGCGCCGTCGCGCGTCGCGGTCGTGTCCAGCCAGACGGGGTTGGAGCCCGGATTGGCCGGCTCGGTCATGGAAAAGCAGCTGCGGATCTCGCCGCGCACCAGCGGCCCCAGGTACCGCTCCTGCTGGTCGGGGGTGCCATGGGTCAGCAGCAACTCCATATTGCCCACGTCGGGCGCCTGGCAGTTGAACAGGTAATGGCCGATCGGGCTGCGGCCCAGCACTTCGCTGACATGCGCAAAGTCGCGGAGGGGCAATCCCAGGCCGCCCCAGGCCACGGGCACATGCGGCGCCCAGAGCCCCCAGGCCTGCACCTGGTGCCGCAACGTCTCCAGCTGCGGCCGCACCACCCGAAACGGCTGATGGAGAAAGGCCTGCTCGGCCCGCGCCACCACGTCCCGTTGCATAAACTCGCGGATCGCGGGCAGAATACCCGCCAGGTCCACGGCCGGAGGGGAGTCCATGAATCGCTCCTTTCGTACAGTCGGCGGCCCCTTGCCGCCACATTATAGCACAGACGATTGCCGGGCGAGAGGGGGACCCCCGGCGCCAACCAGAGGCCTTGCCGCCCAGCCCGGAAAGCTGGTATGATGTTCCCGGAGATCGCCGGTATCCTTGCCCAGGAGCAACATAACGATGGACTCGACCGAAGAACACGCCGCCGGCCCGCGGGCCGAGAGCGATCCCTTTAAAGCCGAGCCGCTGATCCGCTTCCGGGCGCTCAGCTACCAGGCCTTTGAACTGGTCGACGATTTCCTGCACCTGGGCGTGGCCGCGCTGCTGGTGATCATCGCCGGGATCGTGTTTGTGCATATTGTGCTCACCGGCTTGAACGGCCTGGACCTCTGGAGCACGAGCCCGGAGAACTTCTTCAATATCATCTTGAACGGCATCAACACGATCCTGTTCGTGGTCATCGTGCTGGAGCTCCTGGCGACCGTCGTGGCCCACCTGCGCAACCGCACCTTCGCGCTGCGCCCCCTGCTGATTATCGGCGTCATCTCGTCGGTGCGCCACATCCTGATCGTCACCGCCCATATGTCGGCCGCCAGTGAAACGGTCAAAGTCGAAGTGCTGACCGAGCAAATTGTGGAGCTGGTGGTGAACACCTTCGTCACCGTGATGCTGGTGCTCTGCTACGGGTGGGTCACGCGCGCCGATCAGGTGGACAAGTCGCCGACCACGACCTCCGGCTGAGCGGTCAATCGTTCCGCGCGCTACTTGGGCGCCATGCGCAGGGCGCCGTCGAGCCGGATCACCTCGCCGTTGAGCATCTCGTTCTCGACGATGTGCTGGACGAGCGCGGCATATTCGGCGGGCTGGCCCAGGCGCGAGGGGAAGGGCACCTGCTGGCCCAGGGATTGGCGGGCGGGCTCCGGCAGCCCGGCCAGCATGGGGGTGTCGAAGATCCCCGGGGCGATCGTCATGACCCGGATGCCGTAGCGGGCCAGCTCACGGGCCAGCGGCAAGGTCAGGGCCGCCACGCCGCCTTTGGAGGCGGCATAAGCCGCCTGCCCGATCTGGCCGTCAAACGCCGCGATCGAGGCCGTGTTGACGATCACGCCACGCTCGCCGCCGGCCGTGGGGCTATTCTCGGCCATCGCGGTGGCGGCCAGGCGGACGACGTTGAAAGTGCCGATCAGGTTCACCCCGACGACGCGGGCAAAGGCGTCCAGCCGGTGGGGCCCCTCTTTGCCCAATACCTTCTCGACAATGGCGATGCCCGCGCAGTTGACGGCCCCGTGCAGCCCGCCGAACGCACTCCGCGCCACCTGCACCGCCTGTTGCACGCTCGCCTCGTCGGCCACGTCGACGCGCACAAAGCGGGCCGGCGCCCCCAGCTCGGCCACCAGGGCCTCGCCCGCCGCCTGGTTCAGGTCGGCGACCACGACGTTCGCGCCGCCACCCGCCAGCCGCCGCACGACGGCCGCCCCCAGCCCGGAGCTCCCGCCGGTGACCAGAAAGGTACTCTTCGCAACTTGCACGTTATCCTCCTATAGTAGTTCGCGTCGTC
>DATGEF010000069.1:0-21115 GCA_035310405.1 Chloroflexia bacterium
CAACCCCCCAACCCCCAACCCCTAATCGTTCAAATAGGCCTGGAGCTTGCTGCCGCCGAAGCGCTGATGGCGCAATTTGCGCAGGATCTTGGCTTCGATCTGGCGGACGCGCTCGCGGGTGATACGGAACTCCTGAGCGACTTCCTCCAGCGTGCGCTGCTTGCCGTCGAGCAGCCCATAGCGCAGCTCCACGATTTTGCGCTCCCGCTCGGAGAGGTTCATCAGCACCTTGCGCACTTCCTCGCGCAATAACTGGCGCATCGCCTCTTCGATCGGCACGGTGACGGAGTCATCCTCGATAAAGTCGCCGAGGAAGCTGTCCTCCGCGTCGTCGAGCGGCGACTCCAGCGAGACCGGCTGCTTGGCGATCTCCGTAATGCTGCGGACTTTGGCGGCGGTGATGCCGAGCGCGGCGGCGAGCTCCTCTTCGGTCGGCTCGCGCTGCAAGTTCTGTTGCAGCTGGTACGTCTCGCGGCGCAAACGGGCCACCATCTCGCTGACGTGGACCGGCAGGCGGATCGTGCGCCCCTGGTCGCTGATCGCGCGGCTGATCGCCTGGCGGATCCACCAGGTGGCATAGGTCGAGAATTTGAAGCCGCGGCTGTACTCGAATTTATCGGCGGCGCGCATGAGGCCGATATTGCCTTCCTGGATCAGGTCGAGCAGGGAGAGCCCGCGGCCGAGGTAGCGGCGGGCGATGCTGACCACCAGGCGCAGGTTGGCCTGCACCAGTTGCTGCTTGGCCACAATGCCCCGGTCACGGACACTGACCAGCTGCTGGATCTCGGCCTTGGCGGCGGCCACATCGGCGGCGGAGGTATCGGGGCCGGCGACCACATGGACGCTGGTGATCGGCACCGAGGTGGTCACTGTCGCCACCTGGATCGCGCTGTGGCCAAAGGTCGAGACATGGACCGTGCTGGACGCGGCCGCGTCCGCCCAGCCGGGCACGGGCGAGTGATAGCCGAGCTCTTCGAGCTTGGCATTGGCGGCGCGGCCTTCTTCCATGCGCACGGCCAGGGCGGTTTCGTCCGGCGCCTTGAGCAGGGCCGTCTTGCCGATCTCGCGCAAGTAGAGGCGGACCGAGTCGTCGACGTTCATGCTATCCATGTGCAGGGTGCGCTCGATCACCTGGGCGACTTCGTCCTCTTCGACCTCTTTGGCGACGGCGGCGAGTTCGGCCTCCGCGGGCTCCGGTGTTTCCGCGATCTCGTCGACCTCCAACTCATCGGGATCGTCCGCGGGGGCGATCGGCGGCGCGGGCGGGGCGGCAATCGGCGCCGCCAGCGGCTCAGCAGGGGGACGTCCGCGCCGGGCTTTGCGCGGAGGGGGGGGGGAATCCGGCATGTGATACTCCTATCCGCGAATGCGCGACTGTGCCAGCTGAGCGGAGAGCGAGCGCAGGGGGAAACACAGTAGTTGCCCCAGATCACCGTGATATCGCTATTATACAGCGAGTCGCCCCGATCTTGCAGGCCGGCGCCGGGCCCGCGCGGCGCGGATAGACGCGATGCTGGGTAGCCGGGGTGCTCTCCAGCGCCCCGGCTACCCAGGTCGGTAAACGTTATGGCGTAGCGGTCGGCGCTGCGGCCGGGGTGTCCGTCCCGGGGGCGCTCCCCGGGGTCGCCGTCATGTCCGTTCCGCCGGCCGGGCCGGCGGGCACCGTGATCGATGGGTCGTTCAGTTTAGTCAGAATTACGGATGCACTTTGGGTGTTGGCCGGCCCCGCGGTCGCTGTCGGGGCCCCGGGCACGGGCGTCTGGAGCTGGCTCATGACCGCGTTCATGACCGCCCCCACATCGAGACTGAGCTGGGCTTTGTAGAGATACTTGGTCTGGGGATCGATCCAGACCTCAAACGTCCCGGCGGGCGGCAGGTTGGTCATCTTGCTGAGTTGATCGGGCATCCCCGCCATTTTGTTGATCGCGATCTGGCCGACGAAGTGCCGGGTGCTCACCCCATCCAGCGTCTCGGGGGTGCCGGTATCGCGGAAGTCGGTCGCCCCGGCCAGGCCGACAAAGCCGTTGAAGCTCTTGATCCAGTCATCCTGGGGGGTCTGCGGGGGGGTGGTCGTCGAGGGATCGGTCCAGGGCGCCCAGGTGCCACTGGCATCCTTCTTAAAGGATGCCGTGCCGACCTTGAGGAACTCGCCGTCCACGCCGTGCTGGGTGCCTTTGCCGTAGAGCTGATTGGGCGCCACATAATCGCCTTCCAGGTTCGTCGGCTGGGTAATCGTCGTGCCCCCCGACGTGATGATGTAGTGGAAGCTCTTGAGGTTCGCGGTCGCCGTGAACGATTGGGTGATCATCGCCAGGTCGTCGGCCGTGGCCGCCGTGCCGCCGAGCGCGGCCGCGGGGGTGTTAGTCGCTTCCGCCGGTGCGGCGGTCGCCGCACTCGCGGTCGTGGCCGTGGGGGGCGCCGTCGTCGCTGTGGGGGGCGCCGTCGTCGCCGTGGGCGGCGCCGTCGTCGCCGTGGGTTTCGGCACGGAGGTGGCGGTCGAGGTATCCCCCCCGCACGCGGCGAGTAGCCCCAGCATCAGGCTCAACAAGAGCAGCCCAGCCCCGAATTGTAGTTTGCGCATTTAAAGAACCTCCTCAATATAGTAGCCAACGGTAACCAGTAGTACTCACCCATAGGTCAAGACGCGTGGCATGCCGGGCCCAGCGGCAAACACAGGTCAGTACGGCCCTATTATACAGTATCGGCGTTAATCCAGCACGGGACGTAGCGGCCCGGGCGGCTCCCTTGCTTTCTGCCGCTGTGGTATACTGCGTAAAGTCGAGTACCTAGCTGAAGCGGGGACCCGGTCGGCGGGCCCCCGCTGGATCGGAGCACATAGATCTGATGATCCCCATTGCCGATCTCGATACACCGGCTCTGCTCGTGGACGTGCCGCGGCTGGACCACAATATCGCCACGATGCAGCGGTTGGCCGATCGCTGCGGCGTGGCGTTACGCCCGCATACCAAAACGCATAAGGCGCCGGCGATCGCCCGCCGGCAGCTGGTGGCCGGCGCGCGGGGCCTGACCGTGGCTAAAGTGGGCGAGGCCGAGGTACTGGTCGCGGCCGGTTGTGAGGATCTACTCATCGCGTACCCCCTGATCGGCACAGTGAAGTACGAGCGCCTGGCGCGCCTGCTCGACCGGGCGACGATCCGCGTGGCGGCGGACTCGCCGGCCGGGGTGGCTGCGCTATCGGCCTTCTTCGGGCCGCGCGGGCACCAGCTCCCGGTGCTGATCGAGGTCGACACCGGGTTTCGCCGCACGGGGGTGCAGACCGCGGACGAGGCCCTGGCCCTGGCCGCGGCGGTCGCCGCGGCGCCCGGGTTGGTTTTTGGGGGGCTGCTGGAGTTCAGCGGGCAAACCTACGGCGCCTGTTCGGAGGCCGAGCGGCGCACGCTGGGGCAGGCGGCCGGGAGCCGGCTGGTGGAAATCGGCCAGCACCTGGCCGCGCGGGGGCTGCCGCCGCCCGTCCTCTCGACCGGGGCCACCCCGGCCCTGCCGGCCAGCGCCGAAGTGGCCGGCATCACGGAGATCCGGCCGGGGGTCTACGTCTTTGGCGATCTCAAGCAGGTCGAGCTGGGCACCATACGGCGGGAACAATGCGCGCTGACTGTGCTGGCCACGGTGGTCAGCCAGCCCGCCCCGGGCCGCTATATCCTGGACAGCGGCACGAAGGCGCTGTCCAGCGACCATTACGCCGTCTGGACCTATGGCGAGCTCAAGGCCTACCCCGGGGTGGCGATCGCCCGGGCCAGCGAAGAGCACGGCATCGTCGAGAACGGCGCCCTGCCGCTCCACATCGGCGACAAAGTAGAAGTGATCCCCAATCATGCCTGTGCCACCTGCAACATGCATGATGAGTTGTACGCCGTGGTGGACGGCCAGGTGGTGGACACCTGGCCGATCCGGGGCCGGGGTAAGTTCCGCTGAGTGCCGCGGGCGCGCCGGCTAGTCGCGCTGATCAGCGGGCCGGGGCCTGGGCAAGAAAATCCATGACTTCCGCGCGGCGGGGCGGATCGGCGCCCGGGCGGGTACAGGTCAGCGCGGCCACGGCGCCCGCGAACTGGATGGTGGCGAGTAAGTCGGCGACGGGGAGGGCGAGGAGCTGGGCGCGGCTGTAGATCCCCCGCTCGGCGAGCCCCGCCAGCAACCCGGCGCTAAAGGCGTCGCCGGCGCCGACGGTGTCGACCACGGCGACCGGATAGGCCGGGACTCGCCAGGTGTCGGCCCCGCGCCGGGCCAGCACCCCCTGGCTGCCCTGCGTGACCAGCAGCAAGGCGGGGCCCCGCTGAGCGAACTCGGCGACGATGGCCGGCGCCTCCCAGCCCGGCGCCAGCCAGGTCAGGTCGACGGCGCTCAGCTTGACGATATCGGCCAGCGCAAACAAGCGATCCAGCAGCGCCCGATAGGCCGGCGCATCATCCACCAGCCCGGGCCGGATATTGGGGTCAAACGAGAGGAGCGCGTGCCCGTGCAAGCGCTCCGCGGTCGCGAGCACGGCGGCCGGCGTACTGCCGCGCAGCAGGCTGATCGAGCCGCAATGGAAAATACGCGTTTCGGTAAACAGCGCCGCGGGGATCTCGGCGGCCTCCAAGCGGGTATCGGCCGCGCCGTCTCCGTAGAAGGCAAACGCCGGTTCCCCGTTTTCCATGGCGACAAAGGCCAGGGTGCTCTGCCCGGCCCCCGACCGCAGGAAGCGGGTATCAATGCCCTCCTGCACCACATGGGCCTGCAAGTAGTGGCCAAACAGGTCGCCGGCCAGCTTACCGGCGAAGGCAACCGGTTGGCCGAGCCGGCCGACCCCCACGGCTACGTTGAAAGGCGCGCCGCCGGGATGCATCCGGAAACCGATCAGCTGCCCGGCTTCCGTCTGGGG
Organism: Chloroflexia bacterium; assembly: GCA_035310405.1. Lineage (GTDB taxonomy): Bacteria > Chloroflexota > Chloroflexia > QHBQ01 > JAICKM01 > JAICKM01. The sequence continues at coordinate 4,880 of DATGEF010000069.1, forward strand.
CAGGAAATCCACCAGGATCTCGCCCATGGTGGTAACTAAGCCAGTCATTCGGGTAACCTCGCTTCGCTATGTAGGGCGCGGGCATCGTCCAGGAAAGTCGCCGTGGCCTCGGCGGTCAGGGACGAATCGAGCATTTGCCGCAGCAGGGCCGGGGGCAGCGTCGCCGTCGCGACCCCCGCGGCGGCGAGCGCGTCGATTTCGGCGGGGTCACGGATGCTGGCGGCGAGGATCTCGACGGGGATCTGGCCCGCGTCGAGGGTCCGCTGCATCTGGGCGACCACGCCGATCCCATTCAGTCCGGCGTCCTGCATCCGGCCGACATACACCGCGATGTAACGCGCCCCGGCACTCCCGGCCAGCACGGCCTGGCGCACGGTATAGACCGCCGTCAGGGTGATGCGCAGGCCCTGGCTACTCAGGCGCCCCGCCGCCGCGTAGCCGGCCGGCGTGGCCGGGATTTTCACCACCACGCGCTTGGGATCCAGGTCGGCCAGCATCTCGGCGTCGTGGATGATCTGGTAGATATCATCGGAATAGACCTGCAGGTGGAGTTCCCGCGCGCCAAGGGCCAAGATATCATGGACCAGGATCGGGACTTCGGCGGCCCGCACCCCGGCCCGGCGTAACAATGTGGGATTGGTCGTCACCCCATAGACATAGCCGTTGGCGAGGGCCGCCGCGATCGCATCCCGGTCGGCACTATCCACATAAATTCGCACGCGTCGCCTCCCTCTGGCCAGTCGGCTTTATCTTGCGCTGTATGCTTGCGTTGTGTGCAACTACCTGGATTATAGCAGATCATCCTGATACCCAGGAGACTATGCTATAATCCTACCGCATCACACTTCTACAAAAGCTACCAGGGCGGCGACCACCAGGAAAGGATGGGCTATGCGCGTACATATTATCAGCGATATGGAAGGCGTCTCGGGCATCGTCAAATGGTCGCAAGTCAACGGCGGCGACCCGATGTATGAGGAGTGCCGCAAGCTCTATACCGCGGAGATCAATGCGGCCGTGCGGGGCGCCCGCGCCGGCGGGGCCAGCGAAATCGTGGTCATGGATTGCCATGGGGCGGGCGGCGGGTGGACCTTCAACTCCCTGGTGCCTGAACTGCTCGATCCCGGCTGCGAGTGGGTGGTCCAGGAAAAGTGGACCGGCTACACCGGCGCCCTGGAGCAAGGCTGCGACGCGGCCCTGTTCATTGGCATGCACGCCCGGGCCGGTACCGCCCACGGGGTCCTGAGTCATACCGTGTCCAGCGAAGCCTGGCACAACCTCTGGTTCAACGACGTCTTGGTCGGCGAGACCGGCATCAACGCGGCCCTCTGTGGGCACTGGCACTGCCCCGTGCTGCTGGTCACCGGCGACCAGGCCACCTGCGACGAGGCGCGGGCGCTGCTCGGCCCCGGGTTAACCGTCGTCCCGGTCAAGCAGGGCCTGGGGCGCTACACCGCGCGGCAGATTCCCCCCATCCGGGCCCGTGAGCTGATCGAAGGGGCCGCGCGCCAGGCCTTGCAGGATCTGCAGGCCGTGCGCCCGTACGACCCGGGCCGGCCGTGCGAGGTCAAAGTGGAGATGGTCTCGCCCGACCGCGTGGAGCCGTACCGCAACAAGGCCGGCGTCCAGATCCCGGAGCCCCGGCTGGTAGTCTCCCGCGCCGCCGACTGGTGGACCGCCTGGAAACAGTTCTGGTTTTAGCGGGCCGGGCGGCGATGGACGGACACGGCATAGCTCTCCCGCGGAGTCCAGGGCGCGCGATCCCAGGTGGCATAGCGCTCGGCCAGGACCAGGCCCGCGGCCGCCGCCAGACGGTCATAGTCGGCGAGGGTGAGATGCGCCGCCTCTAGCTGGAAGCCGGCGATGAGCACGCCGTCGGGCGCCAGGTGGCGCGCCATATTCTGGAGCACAGCGCCCTCGGTCCCGGGCGCGAGAAAGATCATCACGTTGCCGGCCAGGACAATCGCGCCGAACCGGTGCGGCAAGTCCAGGGTCCGGAGGTCGGCCAGGTGCCAGGGAATCTCCGGCGCTTTCTGGCGGGCCGCGGCCAGCATCCGCGCATCGATATCGGCGCCCACGACCGTGATCCCCCGCCGCGCCAGCTCGATCCCCACCCGCCCCGTGCCACACCCGGCGTCCAGCACCGCCCACGGCTGGTAGGACTCGACGAAGTCGGCTTCGCCATGCACGTTCTCACCAGCGGCCGCCCGCTGGGTATAGGTGCTATCGTACGCCGCGCCGTCGACCTCACGCCGCGCCTCCAGCCAGCGATTCGCCGGCTCCCCACTGTCTGCTGCCATCGATTCTCGCTCCTTTCCGTTAGACCCTCGCACCCAAGACCCTAGCATAGAATAGGCGGCGAGTCAAGCGCCTGCCCGTTCGCGGGTGCTCGGCAGGATTTTGCAGCCCGCCGGGGCGGCGGATCCGCAGGTGGCGGCAGACCTCTCCCCTAACCCCTCCCCGGCGCGGGGAGGGGAACGTGGGGTCCGCGGCCGGCCGCGGACCCGCCGCCGCCCGGCCGGCCCGCCGTCTGCTCCCCTCCCCGCGCCGGGGAGGGGCAGGGGGAGAGGTTAGTCCCCGCGCCGCTATCTAGCCGGCCGCTACCGCTGCAAAATCCTGCCGAGCACCCCCCGTTCGCCCCGCCGGAGGGCCGCCGGGCCCCCGTGCGGATCGATTCTTACCAAATTTTAATCCCACTCTGTCTCGATTCTGAGGCACCCGCCGCATAATAGACCTGGTAAGACCCCCCGGCGGGCCGCGCAAGGGGCGCCCGCCGGGGACACCACCTCGCTCAGTAGGCAGTAGGCAGGGACGACGAGTCGTCAGTCGTCAGTCGTCAGTCGTCAGTCGTCAGTCGTCAGTCGTCAGTAAACGCAAAACCGTGCCCGTGGCACCCCCACCCTCCGCACTCCACACTCCACCATCGCGGGGCAGAGTCCGCTCCTACAGTCCGCGGCGCCCCATCCCGGTTCCCAACCCCAACTCAAAACTCAAAACTCCAAACTCAAAACTCCAAACTCCACTCAGTACTCAGGACTTTCAACTCAGGACTTCGTCGCCAGGGCCTTGCGCGTTGGCGCGGCGCCCGCTACAATAGGGGCAGGCGGGGCCGTTCAGCCTACTAGATGCCGCAAGGGATGAGGGACCACGATGGCGACGATTCTACTGGTGGAAGACGACGAGGCGAGCCAGGAGCTCCTGACGCTGCGCCTGACCCGGCGGGGCTACCAGGTCCTGGCCGTGGGCGATGGCTGGAATGCGCTGGCCCTGGCCCGTAGCGCGCTCCCAGACCTGATTCTGATGGATATCCAGCTCCCGGGAATGAGCGGGCTGGAGGCCACCCAGCAACTCAAAGCCGCGCCCGAGACTGCGGCGATCCCGGTCATTGCGCTGACCGCCTATGCCATGCGCGCCGACCGGGAGCGGGCCCTGGCCGCCGGCTGCGACGATTATGACACCAAACCGATCGACTTTACCCGGCTGCTCGGCAAAATTCAGGCGCTCTTGCCCGCGGTGGGGGACGCCGCCACGCCCCGCAGCGAGCATGCCCCGTCCTGACGGGAGGCGCCGGATGCTGGCCTATGAGATCGCCGCCTTGCTGGCCACCCAGGCGCTGCAGGACCGGCCCTACCACGAATTTTTGCGCGTCCCAGCGCTCAGCATGGGACTTTATGTGCTGCCGGCCGGGGCCGCCGATGGGCAGCAGCCGCATAGCGAAGACGAAGTCTATTATGTCGTCGCCGGCCGCGCCCAGATCCAAGTGGACGGCGCGGATCGGGCCGTACAGGCTGGTAGTGTCGTGTTCGTGGCCGCCGGGGTCCCCCACCACTTTCACACGATCGACGAAGCGCTCCAGGTGCTCGTCTTCTTCGCTCCCGCCGAGTATACACAAGCGGCGCATGGTTAACGAGGCCGCGGCCGGCGAGCGGCGCAGCAAGATCTGCACCGTGACCGAGGCGATCACGCGCTTTGTGCCTGCTACGTGCCCGAGCCTGGTCGTCGGCGGCATGCATCTGCATAATATGCCGATGGCCCTGGTGCGCGAGATCGTCCGCCAGCGGGCCGGCCGGCAGATTGAGACGCTCATCGCCGGGCCCGCCGCCGGCCTCGGCGCCGACCTGTTGATCGGCGCCGGCCTGGTCCGCGAGGCGATCGTCAGCTATATCGGCCTGGAGCATTTTGGCCTGGCGCCCGCCTTCCGCCGCGCGGCCGCCGCCGGCCGGCCCGTGATCCACGACCTGGATGCCTTCGCGCTCCTGGAAGCCGTCCGCGCCGGGGGCGCGGGCCTGCCGCTCGCGGTGGTGCTGCCGGGCGTCGCGCAGACCGACCTGCCGGCGGCGCCCCACAGCCTCTATCGCCAGCTGCCGGACCCCTACCGCGGCGGGAGCGCCTGGGTCGTCCCGGCCATCCGGCCGGCCGTGGCCCTGATCAGCTGCCAGGAAGCCGACGCCTACGGCAACGGCTTTTTCCGCGGCGCGACCTTCGCCGACCGCACGCTGGCGCTGGCCGCCGATACCGTGATCTTGCTGGTCGAGAAGATCGTGGACCCGGCGGCCGCGCTCAAGGCGCCGCTGGCGGTCGGGATCCCGGGCTTCCGGGTGGCCGCGGTCGTCCCCGTCGGGTTCGGCTGCCACCCCACGTCCAGCCATCGCTATTACAACTACGACGACGTGCATATCCAAACCTACCAGCGCCTGGCGGCGACGGAGGCCGGTTTCTGGGATTATGTCAAGCGCTATTGTGACGAGCCCGCGAGCCAGGACGATTACATGAACCGCGTCCAGGAAGAGGAGTGGCAGCGATGACCTTCGGCCACCTGGGCGGGAAGCCGGTGGATCGCAACGGCCACACCACGGACCCGGCAGGGGGGGCCCCCCCGCCGCAGGCCTTACCCCTCTATACGAATCCAGGGATGCGGCCGACGAGTGCGCTGGAGCTCATGGTCGTGGCCATGGCCCAGCAACTGCGGGATGGCGAGACAATCGTCTTCGGCGCCGTGAGCCTCCTGCCGCTGGCCGCTGCCCGGCTGGCCCAGCTCACGCACGCGCCCAACCTGACGATCCTGGCCGGCGCCAGCGCGGCCGTCAACCCACGCGCCGAACCGTTGCTGCCCTCGTCCGGCGATTACGGCAACCTGGTCGCCGAGTCGACGCTCTCGTTTCATGAGCTCCTGCTGCTGCAAGCCGGCGGCCGCTATGACGTCTTTTTCGCCGGCGGCCTGCAGATCGACGCCCGGGGCAACGCCAACCTGGTGCAAGCCGGAACGGTCCGCGGGCCGGGCGCAGCTGGGCTGCCGCTGGCCACCTGCGTTCAGCGCACCATCCTCTACACCACCAACCACGACCCCCGGACTTTCGTGCCCCGGGTCGACTTCGTCACGCTGCCGGGCTGGCCGCTGGCCGGCGCCCCCTCTCCCGGCGCGCCTACCCTCGTCGTCACGCCGATCGCCGTGCTCGACTTCGTCGACGGGCAGATCCGGCTGGTCTCGACCCACGGCGGCGCCGACGTCGCGGCCGTGCAGGCCGTCACGGGTTTTCCGCTCATCCTCCCGCCGGACGGGGTGCCCCCGACTCCCCCCCCGCCTCCCGCGATCCTCAAGCAATTGCGCGCCATTGACGAGGGTAGCCTCCTGTTGACCCCGGGGCCCTGAGGCCGCTACATGCCCCACCCTGGACCGAACCGGGGATCGCTTCTTGCATAGTCCAGCAAATAAGCGATCTCACGCACGAAAGAAGGGTCTATGCCCGCGTCTGCACTCCATATTGTGCCCCTGGCCCGGGTCGATCGGCCGCCGATGGCCGACTCGGCGAAAATGAATCTGACGTCCATCAATCTGGCGCTCCAGGTTATGGAGCCCTACTTGACACCCGCCATCCGGGAGCAGGTCGAGGCCGAGTTCGGCGCGTATTTGGGCAAAGGGCAGTACCCGACGGTAGTGGGCATCCAGCTGGTCGATTTCCTCTGCCAGGCCTGTCTGCCGGAGCACGCGCTCACGGAGGCGCGGCGGCTCTTCGGGCAGCGCTCGGTCGCCAAGTACCGCGAGTCGATCCTCGGGCGCGTGATGCTGGCCGCCTTGCCGCTCATGGGGTTGGAGCGGATACTGCGCCAGGCCCCGCGCCAGCTGTCGGCCGTGAACAACTACGGCACGCGCTGGGTGACTGAGCTGGGCCCCCAGCACTGGCGCCTCGACTGCGACGATGAAATCATGCCCCCGGAGACGCTGCAGGGCAGCATCGAGGTCGTCGGCCAACTACTACACGCGTCCGGCTTGCAGGTGACCTATAGCCTGCCCGCGCCCAAGCATATCGCCTTCGAGATTACCTGGAGTCCGCGTTAGCCCTCCGAAAAACCGCCCTAAAATCGCGCCCCGAATCGTGCAACCCCCCCGCGGCCCGCCCGTTGAATATAACAGAAGCAGCGGAGCCAACGCTGTCTGCTTCGAAGGGGGTCCGGACCACCTAACCTTTCTCGACTTGTCACAGGATACGTGTTATAGCTTCTACATTACTCCGCACCCAGCGGGTCACGTTGCTCCAAGATCGCGGCGACGAGGTCGTCCAGGGCGCGCGCCTGCCCCGCATACCAGGCGTCGGCAAAGGCGGCGGGGGCCAGCCTGGTGCGCACCGCCGCGAGTTCCCGGTCGTAGACGACCTGATCTTCGGGATCCAGGGCATAGCTCAGCGATTCGCGCCACGCGGCGACTGCGCCAAAGAGGTGCGCCGCCCGCGTAAGGTGGCCCTGCTGACCCGCCACCGCCGCCAAGCCCGCCAGGCAATCGATCATCCCGGCCTGGTGGCCCAATTGCCGGCGGATACCTAAGCTTTCGCTAAACAAAGCGGTGGCCCGCGCCAGATCCTGCTGCGCGAGAGCCACATAGCCCAGATTGACCAACGTCGCCGCGATACTCCGCTCATTGCCCAGGCTGCGAGCCAGGGCCAGACTCTCCATCCCGTAGATGTGTGCCTGGGCATAATCCTCCTGCCCGCGGGCGATCTGGCCCAAGCTGTTGAGCACCCGGACCACATTGGCCTGGTGGCCCAATGCGCGCCAGCGCGCCAGGCTCTCCTCGCAATAAGCGCGCGCCTGAGCGTAATCCCCCTGGACCGACAGCACGATGCCGAGCACGTGGAGGCCCTGGGCGATCCCCGTGGGGTTGTCCAGGACGCGCCACAGCGCCAGACTGGCGGCGATCCACTGCTGGGCCTGCGCGTAGTCGCCCTGCAGCCAGGCCATGCGACTCGCGCCGTACAGCGCCGCCGCCCGCACCGCCGCCGGCTGATCCTGCCCCACGGCGAGCGCTGTTTCCAGCCAGTGCCGCCCGATACTCAGATAGCCGCGGACATCCCAGAAGCGCCAGAGTTCCGCGCCCAGCCGTAAGGCGAGGGCCGCCCCATCAGCGCGGATCGACCACTCCAACGCGGCGGTGATGTTCGCATACTCCTGTTCGAGGCGATCCAGCCAGGTGACCTGGTGCGGGCCTTGGGTCAGCGCCACGGTCTGTTCGACCACGGTCATGTAATAGGCGGCGTGGCGCGCCTGGATCGCCGCCGCCTCCCCGCTCGCGGCCAACAGCTCACCGGCAAACTCGCGGATCGTTTCCAGCAGCCCGAACCGGGCCGGGCCACCGTCCGGCTCCTGCTGGCGCACGAGGCTCTGTTCCACCAGCGCGACTAATGCCGCGCCGACCGTCTGGCCGGGACCGGCGCCCGGGTCGGCCGGGGGCTCCCCGACCACGACTGCGGCAGCGTCCAGGGTGCCGCCCCCCGCAAACACCGCCAGGCGGCGGAAGACCTGCTGCTCCGCCGGGGTGAGCAAGTCATAGCTCCAGGCGATGGCCCCGCGCAGAGTCTGCTGGCGGCGCGGCAGGTCCCGGCTACCGCTCCTCAGGAGGGGGAGGCGTTGATCCAGGCGCTGCGCTAAGGTGGCCGGGCTCAGGCTCCGGCTGCGCGCGGCCGCGAGCTCAATCGCCAGCGGCAACCCATCCAGGCGCGCACAGATCGTCGCGATGATCGGCAGGATGTCGTCGGTCATGACGAAGGCGGGCTGCGCCGCGCGGGCCCGGTCCTCAAACAGGCGCAGGGCGGCGTTCTGGCGCAGCTGGGTGGGGGCGAGCCGCGCACCCCGGCCGGGCAGGGGCAGCGGCGCGACCGGGACGGTGTGTTCGCTGCGCAGGCGCAGGCGGATGCGGCTGGTCACCAGCACGACCAGGCGCGGCGCGGCGGCCAGCAGCTCGGCCACCAGGGAGGCGGCCGCCACGACCTGCTCGAAATTGTCGAGCACCAGCAGCAGGTGTTTATCCCCCAGGGAGGCTTTCAGGCTGGGGAGGAGAGGCTGCCGGGACACCTCACGCACCTCCAGCGCGGTGGCCAGCGCCGCCGCCACCCGGGCCGGATCGCGGACCGGGGCCAGGTCCACGAAGCAGACCCCGTCGGCGAAGTCGTCGATCAGGTGGGTGGCCACCGCGAGGCTCAGACGCGTCTTGCCCGTACCGCCGGGGCCGGTGAAAGTCACCAGTCGCACCGCTGGGTCCCGCAGGAGCGTGGTCGCGGCGGCCACCTCGGCCTCGCGTCCGATCAACGGCGTCGGCGGCGCCGGGAGATTTGCCGGGTGAGGATCGAGGGTCTTGAGGGGCGGGAACTCGCGCCGCAGGCCGGCGGCCACCACCTGAAAGATGTGCAGAGTCCCCAGCATATCGCGCAGCCGGCGTTCGCCCAGATCGCGCAAGGTCACGCCGGCCGGCAACGCCGCGCCCAACTCCTGGCGGACCGCGGCCGAGAGCAAGATTTGCTCGCCGTGCGCCGCGGTCAGCAGCCGGACCAGGCGGTTGACCGGCGGCTGCACGGCGTACTCGCCGGCCCGCCACTCGGCCGGTCCCGCATGGAGCGCCATGCGCACCCGCAGGGGGCCGAGGGCCGCGGGCCAGGGTTCCGCCTGCAGCGCCCGTTGGGCGGCGAGGGCGGCGGCCAGGGCGGGTGGGGGGGTGGCAAACGCCGCAATAAACCCATCGCCCGCGCTGTGGAAAATCCGCCCGCCCTGGGCTTCGATCGCCTCCCGTACAATCCCATCGTGCCGCTGCACGGCCGGGCGCATCTCCTGGGGGGCCCGCTCCCACCGGCGCATGCTGGCTTCAATATCGGTGGCGAGAAAGGTCACCGTCCCGGTCGGTAGGTCCTGCACGGCCCAATTCCTATCCGCGCGGCATCCCCCCCGCGCATGGCGCATCCCGCCCCCTGGAAAATACCAGGGTGCGCGCCGCTGCCTACACGTCAGCCAGCAGCGTGGCGCACGCGATCGCGGGCTCCCAGCCATGGCCGTGATCTTCATAACTCCACCAGGCCGAGAGCACCGCCTGGGCGAAGGCCCAGCCGCGGATCCGCGCGCGGTCCAATCCCAGCGCCTCGGCGAGTAGATCGATCCGGCGCGCCATCCGGCGGGCGGGGGCGGGGGCGGCCAAGAACTGCGGCAACGGGTTGCGCAGCAGGGCGCCGACCTCGTACGCCGGCTCGCCGACGAGCCCCTTCGGGTCAATGGCCAGCCAGGGCGCGCGCGCCGCCGTCAGGATATTATAGTGGTGTAGATCGCCATGCAGGAGCACCGGGGCCGCCTGGGACGCGAGCAGCTCGGCGAAGAGCGTCTCGGCCGCTGCCACCAGCGGCGCGGGAAACGGCCCCGTGGTGCCGCCAAAATGCGCGCGCAGCTTGTCCAACCCGGCCGCCCACGCGGCCACCGTGGGGAAGATGTGGTCCGGCGGCACCGGCCGCCACAGCTGGCGCATGACGCCGGCGGCGATGATCGTGGCCGCCTCGTCGTCGGCGAGCTGCACCAGGGGCGTGCCGGGCTGGAGCCGTTCCAGCAGCAAGGCCCCCTGTGCCCGATCGGCGGCGAGCAGCTGCACCATGCCCTGCCCCTCGTACAGCTGGAGGGCCGCGATTTCGGTCAAGAGCTCGCGACCGGGCACGCCCACTTTTAAGACCACGGGCGTGCCGTCCGCGCGGGTCGCCGGCGCCACATAGTTGTACGACAGGCCGGGGAACGGTGGCCCCACCGCCAGCTCCCAGCGCGCCGCGCACGCCGCCAGCAGGGCCGGCAACTGGGCCACCCATGCCCCGCCTGCCGCGCCATGCACCTCGACCATGCGGCGCGCAAAATCCTCAGGAAGGTCCATCAGTCGTCAGTCGTCAGTCGTCAGTTGTCAGTGAGACGAGTAGGCAGTCGGCAGTAGGCAGTCGGCAGGGCGACGAGGCGGTAGTCGCCAGTCGGCAGTCGCCAGTCGGCAGTATTCGCTAACTCAAAACTCAAAACTCAAAACTCAAAACGCGTCCCCGGTCGTTGGTCACGCGGCGGTAGAGGTCGACGTATTGGCGCGCGGAGAGATCCCAACTCCAGTCCAGGGCCATGTCGTGCTGCACCAGTTTGCGCCAGGCAGCCGGCGCGGCGTAGAGGGCCAGGGCGCGCTCGGCCGCTTCCAGAAAGGCGTCCGGGCTGAAGCGGGTGAAGACGAAGCCATCGCCCGCGCCCGTGGCCGGGTCGTAGTCGCGCACTGTATCCGCCAGGCCGCCCGTCTTGCGCACCACGGGCACCGTGCCGTAGCGCATGGCGAACATCTGGCCCAGGCCGCAGGGCTCGAAGCGCGAGGGCATCAGGAACAGGTCGGCCCCGCCATAGATGCGCTGGGCCAGCGGCGCGTCAAAGCGCAGGAAGGCCGCCACCTGATTCGGGAAGCGCGCCTGGAGCTGCCTGAACTGCGCTTCGTAGCCCGGGTTGCCGATGGCGAGCACCACGAACTGGACGTCGTGCGTGGTGAGCAACTGCTCCAGCATGGGCACCATGATCTCGAAGCCCTTCTGGGCGGCCAGGCGCGAGATCGCCCCGCAGATCGGCACGTCCGGCCGCGGGGGCAACCCCGCCTCTTGCTGCAGGGCCGCTTTGTTCGCGGCTTTGCCTTCCAGGTGGTCGGCGTCGAAGGGCTGGGCCAGGTGCGGGTCGGTCCGGGGGTCGACCAAGTCGACGTCGATCCCGTTGACGATCCCAAAGACCTGCGCCTGGCGCTCCCGAAGCAGGGAGTCCAATTGTTCCCCATACTCCGGCGTGAGGATCTCGCGGGCGTATTGCTGGCTGACGGTGGTGATCGCGTCGGCATAGAGGAGGCCGCGGGCCATCAGGTTGATCTGGCCGGGGAAGTGCGCCACTTCCGGGGCGATCCGGCCATAGGCTTGGAGCCCCGTCCGGGCCAGCACGGACTCGGGGAAGACGCCCTGGTAGGCCAGGTTGTGGATCGTGTAGACCGTCGCGATGCGGGCGTAGCGCGGGTCTTTGCGGTAGATCGTCTGGAGCCAGTTGGGGATGATGCCGGTATGCCAATCGTTGCAGTGGATGACGTCGGGCCACCAAGCGAGCGCCGGGAGCATCTCCAGCGCAGCCCGGCAGAAGAGCAGGAAGCGCTCGTCGTCATCCGGGTAGGCGTAGACTTCCGGGCGGCCGTAGTAGTGCGCATTGCACACAAAGTAGACCGGCACTTCCGCGGCCCGCCCGATCGTACTTTCCAGAATGGCTACCTGCTGCGTGGTCTCGCCCAAGGGGACCGCCAGGTCGGCGACCCGCGGCCGCAACGCATGCTGCACGGCGTCGACCTGGGTGTACTGCGGCATGACGACGCGCACATCATGGCCCAGCGCCCGCAGGGCTAGGGGCAAGGCGCCGGCCACATCGGCCAGCCCCCCCACTTTCGCGAACGGCGCCACCTCGGCCGCCACCAGCAAGATTTTCAGCGCGCCGGCTGTGGGGCTCTCACTCACCAGGGACTCCTTACTCAAGAGATCGGCTGGAGGACGACGGCGGTGCCGTAGGCGACGATCTCGCTCATCGTCTCCCCCATCTCGGATGAGTCGAAGCGCATCATGATGACGCCGTTGGCGCCTATGGCCGTCGCGCGCTCGACCATGCGTGTGATCGCCTGGTGGCGGGTCTCTTCGAGGAGCTGCGTATACTCATGGATTTCGCCGCCGGCCAGGGACCGGAGGCCGGCCATGATATTGCCGCCCAGGCCGCGGCTGCGGACCACCACGCCAAAGACGGTGCCGCGTGTTTCGACAACCCGCTGACCGGCCACTTGTTCTGTCGTCGTGATAATCATCTACTGCTCCTTTCGTACGGACGAGGGGTCAGGGGCCAGGGGTCAGGGATCAGGAAGAGACGGATTCCTGGCCGCCTGGATACGCGGGTCTATTATAGCACAGGCCCGCGGGCCGCGTTGACAAACCGGCCGCGGGATGAGTACAATGGCCGGCAAGGAGACTCCGATGGCGCACCCCCCAACCCCCAACCCCCAACCCCCAACCCCTCGTCATGCATAGAACCCTGCTCGACACGCTGCGCTGCCCCGCCTGCGGCGCGGGCGAGTGGACCCTTGCGGTCGCCGAGGCCGCGACGATCCCCTACCCGGGTGGGCCCCGCGACGAGGTGCGCACCGGCACGGCGACCTGTGCTTGTGGGCGGCAGTACCCGATCCAGGAGTTCGTGCTCTCGCTCGCCGCACTCTTCCCGGCCGATCTGCAGCGCGAAGCCGCCTTCTGGGACCGCTTTTATCTCTGGAACCTGGCCCATGGCGCGGTCGGCTTCCACGACCTGCGCCGCGGCTTCGCCCCCTTCCTGGCCCAGGGGGTCACGGAGGCGTTCCCCGACGCCGCCACGATCGATCGCTACGACGTCCACTACCAGGTGGCCGAGCACCCGCTGCTGCGGGCCGGGCAGACCTTGCTCGACGTCGGCGTCGGTCTGGGCTGGACGTCGATCCATTTTGCCCGGGCGGGCTACCAGGTGACCGCGTTCGATCCCAGCCTGGGGCCGGTGCAGGCGGCGAAGGCCTACGCGATCGGCGCCGGGCTGCCGATCGAGTACCTGTGCGCGGCGATGGGTTACGTGGCCTTCCGGCCGGGCAGCTTCGACAACGTGGCCGCCTTCCACTCGCTGCACCATGTGCCCGACCTGGCCGCCGGCCTGGCCGACATCCAACGCTGGCTGCGGCCCGGCGGCGGCCTGGCCGTCGACGAACACATCGCCAACAGCCGGCTGGCCGGGGCGTTGGGCGCGGCGCTCTACGGCTGGGCGGCGGCCCAGGTCTTCCCGCGCTACCGGACGATCCCGGACGCCGACCTGGCCGCCCTGCCGGCCGAGCCACACTCGGCGCTGGAAGATGCGGGGGTGGATCAGGTGGTGCCCCTGCTGCGCGCACGGTTCGACATCCAGTTCGAGCGCCAGCGCCACGTCTTCCTCGACCATTACCCGCTGCTCTACTATCTCTGGAAAGACAAAGACCCGGCCGCGTACCGGCCCGCGCTGGAGATCGCAAACCACTTCCAGGAGCTGGTGCGCCAGGCCGACCCCCAGGGGGGGGAGTACATCACGATCGTGGCCGCCAACCAGCCCCCGGTCACCGCGCCGGTCGCAGCGCCGCCAACCGCCCCAGCGCCAGCGCCGCCGGCCCCGCTCCCGCCCCCCGCCCCGGCCCCGGCGGAGGGGACCGCGCCGCCCGCGCCGGACGTCACCGCCGAGCTGGCCCGCCTGCGCGCCCGCACCGCCGCACTGGAAACGGCGCTGGCCGCGCAAGGCGCCTGGGCGCGGTCCCTCGAAGCCGCCCAGCAGGACCGCGACCGGGAGATCGCCCGCCTGCAAACCCATTTGCGGCGGGTGGCCAACGGCCGGATCATGCGCCTGCTGCGCCGCTTGCATCGCTAGGATGGGGGATGGGATGGGGGCGGCCGCGCGCTTCCCAAACCCTCCGGGGTGTGGTACAATCGCCACAACAATGTAGTACTCATTCCCATGATTCTCACCCTCGCCCTTGGAGGTCCCATCCGATGCGCTGGACAGTTGCTGTACAGGTGCTTCTCGGCGTGTGCTTATTGATCGCGACCGCGGGCTGCGATATCGGGCCGAACAACACGCCGACCCCCGCCGCGACCGCGACGCCGACGCCGACGGCCACCAGCGCTGCGACCCCCGTACCGCACCTGGCCCTCCCGCCCTGCGCCACGGCGGCGGATCTGGTCGCCCGCGATACCTATTTCTGCATCGACGGCGATCTGCAAGGTTATAACCAGAGTGATAATAGCGTGACCTTAACCGCCGACGATGCCAGCTTCAGTGGTAGCTTTAACGACAGCGTCCGGCTGTTGATCAATGGGCCATCCCCCTGGACTCTAGAGTTCAAGGCCCCCGGGGGCAAGAATCTGACTCCCGGCATATACGAGGGCGTACAAAGCTTCCAGAGCGGATTGGACAGTGCGGCCGCGTTCCTGCTCCAAAGCACCAGTCCGGAGTGCCCGGCATTGACCGGGCGATTCGAGATCCTCGAGATCGCCGGCAACCCGGACACCAAGGCCCTGAGCCGCTTTGCCGCGGTGTTCACGCAAATATGCACCACCAACCAGACTACCGTGACCGGCGCCATCCGGTTTAATGCGACCGTGCCGACGCCGGTAGGCGGCGGCCCGTGGCCCACCGCGCCGCCCACCGGCACTCCGGCGCCGGTGGGGCCGGCGCCCTGTGCCACCAACCCGGCCCTGCAGTATCGCGATACCTATGTCTGTATTGATTATGGGAATGCCGGCGCACCCCTCACGCTGACCAACGACGACGCCAGCTTCACAATCTCGCCGGGCCTACGGGTGCTGGTCCAGGGCTCGACCCCCGTTGATCTGACCTTCGCGCCCCCTCAGGGGAAGGTGCTGGCCCCCGGCATCTATGAAAAGGTCGGCAGCTACTCGAGCCAGTCTCCCCTCCGGGGGCTCCTTAACATCGGCGGGGGCGGGGGCTGTGAGTCCGCAAACAGCCGGTTCGAAATTCTGGAACTGGTCACCGACCCGAGCAGCGGCCAGGTGACTCGCTTTGCGGCCAATTTTGAGCAGCAATGCCCGGGCCAGGGGCGCACAACCGGGAGCATCCGCGTCAACGCCACGCTCCCCACGCCCGTGGGCGGCGGCCCTGTTCCCACAGCCACCTTCACGCCCACGCCCGCGCCGGTCCCGCCCGCCCCCTGCGCCCAGAATGCCGCCCTGCGCTATCGCGACACCTATGTCTGCATCGACTCTGCGCAGAACGGGCAGGAAATGGTGCTGACCAACGACGATACGGATTTCGCGGTGACGAGCAACTCTCAGGAGCTGCAGGTCGCGGCGCAGGGAGCCACGCCGCTCCAATTATTATTCGCCCCCCCCGCGACCCAGGCGCTCGTCCCAGGAATTTATGAAAAGGCCAGTAACTATCAGGGGCAGTTCCCGAACCGGCCCGTGTTAGGCATCAGTAGCGGCGCGAGCTGTAGCGATGCAACCAATCGGTTCCAGATCCTGGAACTGGTGATCGATGCGGCGACCAACAAGGTAGTGCGCTTCGCCGCGAATTTTGAACAGCAATGCCAGGGGGCCGGCGGCACGACCGGGAGTATCCGCTTCAACGCGACGATCCCCACGCCGGTGGGCGGCGGCCCGATCCCGACGGCCACCCCCACCGCCACCCCGGCCCCGATCGGCCTGCCGCCCTGTGCCCGCCCCATCCTGCCCTCTCGTGATACCTTCGTGTGCATCGATTATGCCGGCACCGGCCAGCAACTGACCCTGACGAACGACGATGTCGATTTCGTAATCACGGCGGCGACCAACCAGCTAGCGATCAGCCTGTCGGGAAGCAGCCCAACAGGGAATGTTCCCCAACAGGTGGAGTTCGCCGTCCCGGTCGGTCAGACCCTGGCGCCGGGGATCTACGAAAAGGCACGCAATTATGCTAACGGGCTCGCGGTGCGGCCCACTTTCAACATCGGCAATAATTGCAATAACGCCATCGGGCGCTTCCAGATTCTGGAGTTGGTCACCGACCCGGCCAGCCATCAAGTGATCCGCTTTGCCGCAAACTTTGAGCAGCAATGCGGTGTCGGGTCGGCAGGCCTGACAGTCGGGGCGATTCGTTACAACGCCACGCTCCCGACGCCGGTGGGCGGTGGGCACGCGCCCACCCCGACGCCGACCACCACCCCAGCGCCCCTACCGATCGCCCATTGTAACTCGATCCCCGGCTTGATCTACCACGATACCTATCTCTGCTGGGACAGCGGGGCCGGCGAGGTGATCGGCGGCGGCCTGACGTTGGCGGTGACCGGCGACGATGCCGGGTTTGCGGCGACGGTCCAAAATGGCGTCAGTTTCCAGGTGCTCGGTCTGCAACAAGTGGGACTCTTTTTTGGCC
>DATGEF010000070.1:0-4201 GCA_035310405.1 Chloroflexia bacterium
CCAGCTCGCGCAGTAGGGCTAGGCTGTCGCTATAGAACGCCCGGGCGGCGGCATAGTCCTCAGCGCTCAGGACGACATTTCCCAGGTTGCCGAGCGCCAGGGCGCAGCCCGCTTTATCGCCGGCCGCCTGCCAGAGGGCCAGGCTTTCTTCGTAGAGCACCCGCGCGGCCGCATAATCCCGGCTGTACCAGGCGAGATTGGCCAGGTTGTTCAGCGTAGAGGCGACCCGCCCCGGATCGCCCAGCCGGCGGTAGAGCGTCAGGCTCTCGGTATATAAGGCCGTCGCCGCGGCATAGTCGCCCTGGGCCGCCGCCAGGGAGCCAGCGCCGTTCGCCGCCGTGGCCCGGTAGGCCCAGGTGCCCGGATCGTCGGGAGCAGGGACCAGGGCCAGAGCGCGGGTCAGGTGGGCGCGGCCCTCGCTCCAGTAGCCCCGCGTCCACCAGAATCGCCAAAGGGCGCCCGCCAGCCGCCAGCCCAGCACGGCCGCGCCCTGGGCGTGGGCCCAGCGCAGCGCGGCCCGCAGGTTGTCGTGCTCGGCGTCCAGGCAGGCCAGCCAGTGGGCTTGCTGCTGGCCGGATAATTCCGGCATGGCCCGCTCGGCCAGGGCCAGATAATAGCTGCCATGGCGCTCGGCCAGGGCGTCCGTCTCGCCCGCGGCGGCCAGTTGCTCCAGGGCATACTCGCGGATCGTCTCCAGCAGGCCAAAGCGCGGCTCTTCTTCCGTACCGCCGATCGGGCGCAACAGGCTCTTGTCGACCAGATCGGCCAGGGTGTCCAACACGGCGAAGCCTGATCTCTGATCCCTGATCCCTGATCCCTTCGCTGCGCGCAGGGCAGGCTCCTGATCGCCGACCACAGCTTCGGCCGCTGCCAGGGTACAGCCCCGCACAAAGATCCCCAGGCCGCGGAACACCGCCTGCTCCCGCGCATCCAGCAGGTCATAACTCCAGGCAATCGCATCGCGCAGCGTCTGGTGCTGCAGCGGTAGGTCGCGCGCCCCGCTCGTCAACAGCGGCAACTGCCGTTCCAGGCGGGCCAGCAGCGCCGCCGGGGGCAGCAGGCGGGTGCGCGCCGCCGCCAGTTCGATCGCCAGCGGCAGCCCGTCCAGGCGCAGGCAAATCGCCGCCACCGCCGCGGCATTGGCCGGGGTCAGCGCGAACGCGGGCTGCACCGCGCGCGCCCGGGCCACGAACAACGCCACGGCGTCCACTTTTTCTAGCGCTTCGACCTCGAAAGGCCCCTGGGCAGCAGGGACCGGTAGCGGTGCCACCGGGTAGCGCTGTTCCCATTGCAATTGCAGCGCGAACCGGCTAGTCGCCAGCACTTTCAGGCCGGGCGCCGCCGTGAGCAGTTCCCCGATCAGCGCGGCGACCCCGCTGATCTGTTCCAGGTTGTCCAGGACTAGGAGCGCCTGGCGATCACGCAGGTGCGTGCATAGGGCCGTGGGCGCGGCCTGGTTCCCGCCGGCCGCCAGGCCCAGCGCCTGCAGGATGGCCGGCGCGACCAGCGCCGGGTCGCGCTGGGCCGCCAGCGGCACCCACCAGACTCCCTGCGCGAACGCCCCGCGCAGCGCCGCCGCCACGGCCAGGCTTAAGCGGGTTTTGCCCACGCCCGGCGGGCCGAGCAGAGTGACCAGCCGGCCGCTCGGCCGCCGCACCAGCGCCGTGATCGCCGCCACCTCTGGCGCGCGCCCGATCAGCGCGGTGGGGGCGGAAGGCACATTGCCGGGAGGTGCCGGAGTCGCCGAAGTCGCCTGCGCACCTGTGGTCGTCGCGCCGGGGGCGCGAGCAAACGCGACAAAGCGTTGCGTGGCCGCCGCGCTGAAGCCAAAATAGCGGGCCAGGTGCTCGGCCAGTTCTTTCGACGGGCGGCGCGCGCCCGTTTCGAGCTTGCGCAGGGCACTGGCCGAACAGCCGATATGGGCAGCCAGCCCTTCCCGGGTCAGGTCCCGGGCCACCCGTTGCGCTCTCAGCCACTCGCCGAAGGACTCCGGTTCGCTCATCTCCACTCCTCCAGGCGACTCCGCCGTCACCTGCCCCGGCCCATTATAGCGGATCTGGGACACTTTTTGGGGCACTTCCTGGGACAAAAAGGTCTAGTGTTGTCCTATTGGAGGTTGCTATCATGGGGTCGTTGGCAAATGGTTCATTGGTTAACGCCATAGGAGGTAATTATGAAAGTCAGTGTTCCCGTATCCCCGTACATCGCGACCTTTGCGGGGGTGGAGGATGTGGTTCTGTCCCTGCTAGGGCTGGCACCCACCGCTTCCCTGAGTCTGCCGGCGCGGCCGCCGGCGGGTGTGAAATACTCCCACGTCACGCTCGAGCTCCAACAGACGGATGTGCAAGGCATGCTCGACATCGGCATCTCCGGCGCCGTGACGTTCGCCGCCCAGGCCAAGGCCCAGACCTTTTTCTTCCTGTCCGATCTCTCGGCCTGGGTCACGATTCCCAATACCGATCCCACCAGCGTCATCGTCGACGCGACCTTCAGCGTCGGCGTCCGCATCGGGATCTTCGCCTTCAACCTCGACACGTCCATGAAGCTCGACGCCGAGACGGTCGCGGCCCAGGCGACGGTCAAGCAGGCGATCACCGCCTACCAGGCGGTCGTGCTCGGCGCCGGGCTGGAGGCGATCGACGCCATGAAGCCGCTCATCACCAACAGCACCGGCCCCTTCCGCGTCGAAACCTTGCAGACGATTGGGGCAGTGCGCGCCGGCCTCGAGGCGTTGCTCGCCGATCCGGCGACCAGCCTCACCCCGGTGCTCACCAGCGTCACCGTCGACACGGCGAAAGTCGCGCAAGCGGTTACGAATAACATCGTCGCCGGCCTCGACCTGACCACGCTCCTGAAATCGCACACCTTTGCCATGGAGCGCGCCTTCCGCTCCGTGCCGGCGCAGACCGCCGTCGAAGAGGTCAATGCGGGCAAGGGGCCGGGCGTCACGGCCCCCCTCGTCGCCCAGGCCTATCAGGACCTGCTCGGCCTGTCCGGGATGCAGCCTGTGCCACCTGATAAGCAACAAATCGCGGCCAACGTGCTGTCGGCCGGCCGGAATCTTTGAAACCCTGGAAAGGAGCGTAAACGAATGACTCTCGTCTGGCGACCCATCAACCCGCAACACCCTGCTCACCGGCGCAAACCGCTGCCCGCGGCAACCCCGTGTGCCCTGCTGACCAGCGCGCCGCAGTACGTGGGTGTGAACATCAGCACCTACTACTTCGACCTGCAGGGGATGCTCGACCTGGATTTCAAAGGCATGGCCCAGTACAAAGGCAAGCTGAACGTGGCGTTCTTCATGCTCGAAGTGGCCTGCTATACCGGCGATATCCTGGTCGAGGACGTGCGCACCCACGAGATCTTCATCCAACGGCAGGGCGTCGGCTTTCGCATCGCCGTGGCCAACTGGGGCGTTGCGTTTAGCACGTCCGCCACCCTCGCCGCGGTCGCGGCCAACGCCGAATTGAATATTTCGCAGACCGGTATCGAAGTCCAGATCGTCGGCGCCGGCCTGGAGACACTGCCGATCCTCGCGCCCCTGTCGCAAATGTCGGGCCTCTCGGCGCAGAGCCTGCAGACGATCAGCCAGTGCGCGATGGCCCTCGCCGACTACTTCGAGCAAAACGGCAGCGGCTTGACGCCCGCTGCGCTCGCCGTGGCCCCGATCCCGGTCGGCGATTTCAATCAGTTCAACTGCTTCTATTCGGGGCAGTTCGGCCCGGAGGCCATCTATCGCGGCAAAAGCCTCGCCGACGCCTTGACCGAGGAGGCCCAGTATCCCCAGGGCAACAGCTACGTCGTACCCAGCTTCGCCCGGGCGGTCTACGGGGAGCTCAACGTCGGCGACGGCACTCCCGACCCGGACGCGCACGCCCTCGCCGGCCAGATCCTGGCCGAAGGCCGCTTCTGATCGGCATAACAGCAGTCCTATAACCCGCTAACAAGGGCCGGGTTGTCTGGGATCGCCGCGCGACCACCCAGACGACCCGGCCCGGTGATTCCAGCGGATTGACCACCGGGCCATGCGCGACCAACTGCTCACCAACCTGCCGGCCGCCCTGCGCGTCAACATTGCCCGCAGTGACATCGCTATCGCCGACCTGAGCCAGATTGTCGAAGTTGGAGAGCACTCAAAAGTCGGGGGGCACCGGGTGGGGATTGGCACGCGGGTGCTAACTCCAGCGCACCGCGTTTCCGG
>DATGEF010000071.1:0-6208 GCA_035310405.1 Chloroflexia bacterium
CCCCCGGCCCCGTTCCAGCAGACGCTTCCTACCAGGTCCCCTTCGGAGCCGGGCCACGCACGACCCACCAGGGAGGTAACGGGAGGTTTACCGCGCCTGACCCCCGACCCCCGACCCCCGACCCCTACGTCAATAGGCCCGGGTCCGGAACAGGAGCAGGGCCGCGACGGCGGGCAGCACAGCCGTCACCAGGCAGACGCCGATCTCCAGGGCCGGGAAGCCGGTGCCGAAATAGGCGGGCCGGCTGGCCCAATAGGTGGCCAGGCTCCAGTCCTGCCAGCCCGGCACATAGCCCGGCAGCCCGGCCACCAGCGCGACCAGCATCGCGCCGACGACGGGGCGCAGCACGTCGGCGAACAGCACGGAGAGGAGCGTGGCCACGCCGAGGATGGCCAACATGCCGAGCCAGAGCAGCAGCGTCGAGAGCAGCACGCCGCCGGCCGGCTGGGGGTGGCCGATCGTGGCCGCGGTGAGCAGCAGTCCTAGGCCGCCCAGGCCGGCTACCGCGCCGAGCGTGCCGGCGCTGACCAGGTATTTGGTGAGCAACACCTGGTCGCGGCTCAGGGGCCGACTGAGCAGCAGAAAGATCGTGCCCTTGCTGACCTCGCCCGCGATCAGCGAACCGCCGAGCACGGCCGCGAGCGGGACCAGGATCAGCGGCGCGTTTTTCGGGAACCAGTTGGCCCAGGCCCACAGATCAAAGTTCTGCAACGAGGCCGTGAGCGCCGCGCGGTCGGCCGGCGCCAGCGGGGCGCGATCCAGGGTGGCGCTGAGGCTTTGCACCCAGACATAGGAGTAGGTGATCAGGATCGCCGCGGCCAGGGTAATCAGGCCGCCGACGATCGCTTTCCAGCGGGCGTCGACCAGTTCTTTAGCGATCATTACTGCTGTCCTTCGCTGCTGTCCTTCATATATTCCAGAAACAGATCTTCGAGGTTGAGGTTGACGGCGTCGACATGGCGCACGCCGCCCGGGCGCCCCTGCAGCTGCTGCGCCAGGGCGTCGACATCGCCGCGGGCGACGATCCGCACCCCACGGCCTTCCTGCTCCACGCGGGCGACCGCGGGCAGGGCCTGCAAGGCGGCGATCTCCGCCGGGGCGGGCACCTGGTCATAGGTCAATTTCAGCACGCGCTGGGTTTGCTTGAGGTGATCCAGTTCATCACAAACCACCAGCCGGCCGTCGCGGATGATCGCCACCCAGTCGGCGATCGCCTCCACTTCGGTCAGGATATGGGAGGAGAAGAAGAGCGTTTTGCCCTCGGCGGCGATCTCGCGCACCAGCGTGTTGAGCACTTCGTGGCGGGCCAGCGGATCCAGCCCGTTCGTCGGCTCGTCGAGGATCAGCAGGTCGGGCTCGCCCCCCAGGGCCAGGCTCAAGGCCAGTTGGGATTTCATGCCCTTCGACAACTGCCCGACCCGCGCCCGCGGCGGCAGGCCAAACGTCCGGATGTAGCGGTCGACGATCGCGCCGTTCCAGCGCCGGCTGGTCGCTCGGCAGAAGGCGATGATCTGCGGGATGGTCAGCTGGTCGTAGAGGCTGTTGGTCTCGCTGACATAGCCGACCCGCGCCCGGATCGCCTGGCTGTCACGCACAATGTCGTAGCCGAGCACCTGGGCGCTGCCCGCCGCGGGCGCCCGAAAGCCCAGCAGCGTCTTGATCGTCGTCGTCTTGCCGGCGCCGTTCAGCCCCAGAAAGCCGAAGATGGCCCCGGCGGGCACGGTGAAGCTCAGCCCATCCACCGCGCGCCGGTCGCCGTATTGCACGACCAGGTTGTGGATCGCGATCGCCGGCCGCTCGGCCGCTGCCTGGGCCCGGGTGCTGTCTGTTGGCGCTACCGTATCGATCATTCCCCACCTCCGTGTTCTTCTCGGGCACGCTCCGCTGCACTCCTCTGCTGCCCGTAGCACTGCTGGATGTCCGCCTCCCAGCGCGCGGTCAGCTCAGCGGGATCGATTCCCAGTCCGGCCGCATCGCGCACGAGGGTGTGCAGGCGGTCAAACAAGGCCGCGATCTGTCCGGCGCGTAAGGCCCCGTTCAGGTTGGCCGTGACGACGGTTCCGGCGCCGGGCCGGCTCTTGATCAAGCCCAGATCTTGCAATTCATTGTAGGCTTTGACAATTGTATTGGGCGCCAGGGTAAGATCAATACCCAGCTGGCGCACCGTGGGCAATTGATCACCTGGCTGTAAGATACCAACTTCCAACGCGTGCTTTACCTGGTCAACGATTTGCAGGTAAATGGGTACACCGCTGTCTTTGTCGATGGTTAGCCAGATAGGCATGCTTGTCCGTCCGCTTGTGTTATTGTGTCATAACTCTGAGACAATCATACATCCGTTTGAGATCGTTGTCAAGAGGCATGTACGGCTGTGGCCAAGTCGAGATCCTGTCACTCAGAGCGCAGCGAAGAGTCCGTCCCCATGTATCAGAGACGGATTCTGCACGGAGTTTACCCCTTCGCTGCGCTCAGGGCAGGCTCTTGAGCGTAGCGAAGGGTTCAGAATGACAATGGCCGCACCCGCCGGCGGCCGCGCGGACTTTGGCAACAGTCGCCTCAGGCCGTTGCTGGGCAACGCCCGGCTTGCTGGACCGCCAGAAGACGCGGGATCAGGGGCAGGGGTCCGCACTCCGCACGCGGTACACGCCCGACCATCGCGGGACGGAGCCCGCTCCTACCGACGCGGGGGCGGAGGTCGGGAACGGACGCGAGATCGGAGAACGATTCGAGGATCGCCGATCCCGTCGTCTCCAATCCAAAATCCAAAATCCAAAATCCAAAATCCAAAATCCGCAGGTCCAAAATCGAGCGGGTCGTCAGCCGGCGTCCGGGCGGTGGCCGCCGAAGGGGAAGCGAGGGCGGCGGGCCCCGTCGGCAGGCACGGGCACCGGGCCGGGCTCGGGCGGTAGCGGCGCGGCCTCCGGGCGGGCGGGACTGGCGTCGGGCTCCGCGTCCAGGCGGGGCGGCTGGTGTTTCAGGATCTGTTCGTAGGCGGTACGCAGCTCTTTGCGGCTCAGGCGCTTGCCGCTCTCGAAGTACTGGATGGCTACCTGGCCCATGGCCCAGGTACCGGCCGCCGCAATGCCCCCCGCCACGACCGAGCCGCCGACCGGCACGAGCTTCGCCACTTCCTGGGCCAGGTAGCGCAGGGCGACGCCGCCGGCGATCGTCGAGATCAACTCACGGGCGTGGTAGGCCGTGAAGGGCTCGCCATAGATCGCGGCGATGCGCAATACCATGCGCGCCTGGTTGGCCAGCAGCAGCGGCAGATCGATGAATGGGATCGGCTCGGCGCCGATGCCGCCGTTGATGATCATCGAGTTGCGCACCACCTTGTTCGCCGCCGTGCGCCGGAACGCCGGCAGGTGGCGGCCCAGCAGCACAGCCAGGTCGGGCAGCACGTCGACCAGTGCCGGCAGGAGCTGCTCGCCGACATTCGTGCCCTTCTTGGCCGAGATGGCCACCACGGGCACCCCGAGCTGGCGCTGGATGTCGGCGGCCACTGGCTCCGCATCCTTGCCCAACAGGTCGATCTTATTGGCGACCACGACCATCGGCTTGCCCAGCTGTTTCAGGGCCTCCATTAGCTGGAGGTCGCTTTGCCGCAGGCCGGCGGCGGCATCGAACACGACGACCAGCGCGTTGGCCGTCGCAGCGCCCTGGAGCGCCGTGGCCGCGCGGTCCTGGCCGCCGGCCTCGCCGAAGCCGGGGGTATCGATCAGCGTAAAGGGCCCAATGCCCTGCTCGATCACGGTACGCGTCGTGCCGGGGATGGGGCTGGCCGGCGAGAGCATTTTGCCGGAGATCAGGTTGAACAACGTCGACTTGCCGGAATTCACCGGCCCGACGATAGCCAACCGCATCTCGGCTTCCCGCTGGATGTCTTGCTGCATCGCGGTCCAATTGAGCAGTTTGAGCAAGGTGCGAATATCGTCCAGGTTAGCAGGCATCCTGGGGGCGGCGGTGTTCGGCGGCTGCGGGCGCATAAGTGCGATCTCCTTTTGCGTAGGGCGTAGGGTGTAATGCGTAATATATAGGGCGGCAGGCCAGGTTGTTTGTGGGCTCTCTGCAAAAGCTGTGCCGTTGACCCGGGCGCGCGGCCGGATGAGGTATCCTGGATATGTTATAATGCGATATTGGCCTGCATATGGCCTAAACAGAGTCTGGCGGATCGGAGGTGCGGATCGAGTATGGCGATGCCCCTGGCCCCCGTGGCACCGCTGCTGCTGATCGGCGGTAGCTCGGCGGCCCAGCCTGTCGAGCTGTTGCGCTTATTTGTTGAGCTGGCCGGGGGACCGGGGGCGCGGATCGCCGTGATCACCAGCGGCTCGCGCTCGCCGCACTCGGTCGGGGCGCGCTATGAGCGGATCTTTGGCGGGTTCGACGCGCGGGTCAGCATCCATCACCTCTTGAGCCGGGCCGAGGCCAATGATCGCGCCGGCCTGCGGGGGCTGGAAGAGGCCGCTGCTTTCTTCTTCACCGGCGGGGAGCAGCTCTGCATTACGGCGCGCCTGGGCGGGAGCGCGGCCCTGGCGACCATCCGCCGGCAGCATGCCGCGGGCGCCCTGCTCGGCGGCACCAGTGCGGGGACCTCGGTCATGAGCCAGACCATGATCGCCTGGGGCGAGGAAGGGCCGATCCCGCGCCACACCACCGTTAACCTGGCGCCGGGGCTGGGCTTCTTGCCCGGCGTCATCCTGGACCAGCACTTCAGCCAGCGCGACCGGCTCGGCCGCCTGATCACGGCGGTGTCGTATAACCCGGAAGAGCTCGGCATCGGGATCGACGAAGACACCGCCGGGCTGTTCCGCCCGGACGGCACCGTCGAAGTCCGCGGCCCGGGGCTGGTCACCGTGGTGGACGGCCTGGGCATCCAGGAGAACACGAGCCCGGACGTCGAAGACGAGACCCTGCCGCTGGTGATCGAGGGCCTGCAGATCTACCGCCTGGCGGCGGGCGCGCAGTTCGACTTACTCACGCGCACCCCCGGCGTCCGCCAGGCCGCCGCTTGAGAGGGCCGGCGGGGGCCGTGTTCGCGCTGATTTGCGGCCTCTACCTGCTGACTATGTCGGGGCATACCTACTCGCCCGACGAAGAGACCATGCTGGCGACCGCCGAGTCCGTGGGCCTGCGGGGCACCTTTGCCCTGCCCGCCAGCCGCAGCCTGGTGGAAGTGCCGGGCACCGGGGGGCATTTCTACAGCCAATATGGCCCGGGGCAGCCGGTGGCGGCCGTGCCCTGGATCTGGGCCGGCCAGGGGCTCAGCGGGCTGCTCAGGCTGGGCCACCCGGAAACCGGGTTCGTCGAGCGGGCCGTCCTCGGCAGCTTCAACGCGCTCGTGGCCGCCGGCCTGGCCGCGCTCCTGCTCGCGCTGGCGTGCCGGCTGGGGACCGGCCGGCGGGGCGCCGGGCTGCTGGCCGGGCTGCTCGCCTTTACGACCTTTCTCTGGCCGGAGAGCCGCACCTTCTTTGCCGAGCCGCTGACCGGCTTGCTGCTCTTCGGCGCTTTCGCCGCCCTGGCCGGCGGCCCCCGGCCGCTCCTGGCCGGGCTGCTGGCCACGCTGACCCTCGCCGTCAAAATCCAGTACCTGGTGGCCCTCCCGGCCCTGGCCGGCCTGGCCGTCTGGCTGGCCTATTCGGCCTGGCGGGCGGGCGACCGGTCCCTGGCCCGGCGGCGGCTGGGCGGTTTTGCGCTGGGTGCGATCCTGGGCGCGCTGCCGCTGCTGCTTTATAACGCCCTGGCCTTCGGCAGCCCCTGGACCAGTGGCTACCACCAGAGCTTCGCCGAGACCTTTACCACTCCATTGCTGTTTGGCCTGAACGGGCTGCTGCTCAGCCCGGGGAAGGGCCTTTGGCTCTATGCGCCCGCCGTGGTGCTGGGCCTGGCCGGCTTCGTCCCGTTCGCCCGCCGCTATCCGGTGCTGGCGCTGACGGCCGTGGGCGTGGTGCTGCCGGTCACTGTCTTATTTGCCCTTTACCGCTTCTGGCCGGGCGACGGTAGCTGGGGGCCGCGCTATCTCTTGCCCCTGCTGCCCTTCTTGTTGCTGCCGCTGGTGGGGCTGCTGCCGCAGGCCGGCGGGGCCGTGCCGGCGGCCGGCACCCGGCCGGCCGGGCGCCGCGTGCTGGCCGGGGCCGTGCTCGGGCTCGGCGGCCTGGGGCTGGGCGTCCAACTGCTCGGCGGGCTGGTCAACTTCGATACCTACATCAAC
>DATGEF010000072.1:0-6797 GCA_035310405.1 Chloroflexia bacterium
TTTGATGTATATAATGCAGCTTCTGACGCAGGAAGTGATCCGTATATACATTTTCGTCCCAATAGCTATCTTGCCAAACTTTGTGGATAGAGCGCCCGGTTTCCTCGCCGGCGTGCTGAAAGGCAGTCACCCACCTCTGGATTCCCTCTGCCTCTGCTTGGCGAATCAACCGCTTGGCGGTAAACTCCTTAAAACTACGCATAATATCACTTACCGAGGACTCGCCAAACGGCCAAATAAGCAGATGTAAATGATCCGGCATGATGACATAGCCCAGAACTCTGAACGCTTGTTTATAACGATAGTAGTTGAGGCTATCCAGTAATGGGAGTGCAAAGGTTGATCGAGTGAATAGAGGTAAACGCTGGTACACAACAGTTGTGATATAGTACACATGTCCGGTGATATGAAATCGCGGTAAGCTCATCTAGACTCCCATGTGGCATCCGGTTTCTCGTTATGCTGCGTTCAGCGCATGCTGCGCATCCACGCGCGCAGCTCATCGCTGCTGCCGAGCACCGGGATGCCCTCGGGTAGGGCCTCCAGGAAGCGGGGGCTGTACTGGCGGCGCCCCAGCCGGGCGTCGCAGACGGCGACGGCGCCGAAGTCGCGCTCGGTGCGCATGAGGCGGCCGAAGCCCTGGCGGAAGGCGATCAGGGCCAGCGGCAGCATATAGAGGTGGAAGGCGTGCCCCTCCAGGTCCTCGATCTGGGCGTTGCGGGCCGCCACCAGGGGGTCGCCCAGCTGCGGGAACGGCAGCTTGTCCATGACGATCAGGCGCATGCCGGGCAGGTCGACTCCCTGCCACCAGCTGCGGCTGGCGAACATGGCCAGGCGGTCGTCCGGGCCGGCCTGGCGGAGCGCCTGCATGAGCTGCCCCTGGCTGGCCTCGCCCTGGCGGTAGAGCTTCCAGCCGGCAATGCGCAGGATCTGCAGCCGCTGCCAGACCGCGTCCAGGGCGCGATGGCTGGTGAAGAGCAGCAGACACTTGCCGCCCGCGGCGTCCAGCAAGCGGGCGATCTGGTCGGCCAGGCGGCCATAATAGGCGGCGTCGGGCCGCTCCTGGCCCGGCACGGGAGTCAGGACCAGGCGCGTGCGCGCCGGGTAATCGAACGGCGAGGGGACGATCAGCTTACGCGGCCGGGCCAGCCCGAGGCGCGCGCTGAAGAAGGTGAACGACTGGCCATCCGAGAGGGTCGCGCTGGTCAGGATCGTCGCCTGCTGCTCCCACCAGGACTCCAGGAAAGGCCCCACCTCCAGCGGCAAGGCCAGTAAGATATAAGCCGGCAGGCCGGCGCCGGCCGCGCCGGCCTGCTCCACATAGTAAACCAGCAGCGGATCGTCGCCGCTGGCCACCGTGCGCAGGCGGTCAGCCAGGGAGGCGGCCCGTTTGCTGGCGCGCACGGCCGCGGTGTCGGCCTCGCTCAGCTGCTCCAGGGTCGCCCCGTCGAGGTCAAACGGCGAGGTCGCATACGAATAGCCGTCGGACAGCGCCCGGTGGTCGGGGTGGATCGCGGTGGCCAGCCGATCGAGCAGGTCGGCCAGGGCCAGCCCCGCGATCAGCGGGTCCCGCAGCGGGACGCGGTGCTGGCCGCTCGCGTCGACAGCGGGGCCGGGCACCGCCTCGACATCCAGCCGGCTGCCCAGGGTGTCGAGGCTATCGCCAGGCGGCGGGTCGAGCGCCAACGGCGGGGCGCCGGCCAGCGGCACGCCCAGGAGCGCGGCGACCTCCTGGTCGAGCTGGGCTAGCGCGGCCTGGGCCGCGCGGAGCTGCGCCGGGTCGGCCATCCGCCCGCCGATCTCGTGATACAGCAGGCGGCGCAGGGCAAACGACGTGCATTCAAAGCCATAGGCGCGCGTGGCCGCGTCCTCGAACGCGTGGGCCTCGTCGACGATCACGGTGGCAAAGGGGCCGGGCAGCAGGCGGTTATCGGAGGCGACGTGCAGGGCGAGCAGCGCGTGATTGGTGATCACCACGGGGGCAGCTTTGGCACGGCGCGCGGCGGCCATGGCGAAGCAATCGCCGTAGCGCGGGCAGCGCTCGTGCGGGCACTCCTCGGCTTCGGTGCTCAGCCGGGAACGCAGGTCCGGCGGGATGGCGAACGGCAGCTCGTCAAATTCGCCATGGTGATCGCCCGCCGCCATCCAGGCGGCCACCTCGCGGATGCGCGGATGGGGGTGCGGCCGGGCCAACTCGACGTCGGCGGCGACCCGGCAGAGATAGTTGGGCAGGCCTTTGAGCGTGGTCCAGGCAATGCCGGGGTAGCCGAGATCGCGCACCAGGGCGGCAATGCGCGGTAGGTCTTGCGCGCTCAACTGGTCCTGGAGGTGCTTGTGCGAGGTGGCGATCAGCGTGCGTTTGTCGTCTTCCAGGGCGCTCAAGACTGCCGGCAGCAGATAGGCGATCGATTTCCCGACGCCCGTCCCGCCCTCGACCAGGAGGTTGAGCCCCGAGTCGATCGCGTGCGCCACCGCGCGGGCCATCTGGCGCTGGCCGGGCCGCGGCGTGTAGCCGGGCCAGAGCTCCGCCAGGCGGTCGAGCAGCGCCGGCACATCTTCCCAGTTCATTTGTTCTAATTTCGCCTCCGTGGCTATTATACCCAAAACGCCAGCGGTCAGCCAGCAGCGGTCAGCACGCCGCGGGCGGCGGATTCTAAACCGGGCAGCAAGTTGCACACAAGACGGCAAAGTCTGCTATAATAGATCTGGACACCGCGCCGATCGGTCACGGCGATCGGCACCTCAGCGAGAGGAGTACGCCTGTATGCGCCGAGTGTTTAGTTATGTCTTCTTTCTTCTGGGCCTGTTTGTGATGGTCATGAGCATCCTGGCCATTTTCGGCCTGATCGCCTTACCGCTGGGCGATAATCTCTGGCTCCTCGTCGGGATGGCCGGCTTCGGCCTGATCTTGTGTTTGATCGCCTTCTTCATGCTGGCCCCCGAGGGGGGGTCCAATCCAGATGAGGTCGCCTGAGGCGCCGCCCGGGGGCGCGCCGTCTACCGGATCGGGCCGGGGGCCATAAGACGTGGGGCCCTTGCACACTGCTTGCGTATTCCGGTACAATAGCATATGTAACCGCGAGGGCTAGCAACCGGACCTGCCAAGGGCTAGCAACCGGACCTGCCAAGGGCTAGCAATAAGAAACCTCGCGGGGCAAAAGCGCGTTTACTTTCTAGCAGCACGGTTTTAAAGAAGCACGGTTAAAAAAAGCACGGTAAACGAGCGTACAATGAGCGTGCCAGGTCACCCATAATTGCTGCGGCGCGGAGGAGTCCCGAGTTATGCTTACCCTGTTGATGAATGCGCTGGTCGACCGGATCGTCAAAGCCCTACGTGACCTGGCCGATGCGGTCACCCCCCGCCCCGCGCCGATCCCGATCCCCATCCCGATCCGCAGCCCACAGCCGCGCCGCGAGCGCCGCTAACCGCATCCGCCCGGCGGGGCCGGCGAGTCTTTGCCGGAGTCCGCCTACCACCTTACGCATCCTAGCTCCCCCTGGGCGGGAGCTATTTTTATGCGCGGCACGCCCCTTGCAGATAGATGGGGGCGGCGCGGGCCGCAGATAACCCGTGCAGGAGGAGTCGGCGATGCCCGAATGGGTCCGAGTCGCCCCGCTGGCGGATATCCCGCCCGGTGAAAAGCTGGCCGTCGCCGTGGCCGGCGAGGAGATCGCCATTTTTAACCTGGACGGGACCCTCTACGCGATCGGCGATACCTGCACGCATGCGCAGGCGTCGCTGGCCGAGGGCGAATTTTACGACACGATCGTCGAGTGCCCGCTGCATGGCTCGGCGTTCGAGGTCACTAGCGGCCAGGCCCTCGGGTTGCCCGCACTGGGCAACGTCGGGAAATACGCGGTCAAGGCCGAGGATGGTTATATTTATGTCAACCCCACCCCGGTCACCCCGCGGGCGCTGCGCTGAGGCCGGCTAAATGGAGCTGATCACAGACTCGCTGGCCTACTTCCAGACACACCAGGACGAGTTTGGCGAGGCCCTGCGCACCCACCTGCTGCTCAGCGTGCTGGCCCTGCTGGTCGCGATCGGCATCTGCGTGCCCCTGGGCATCCTCACCAGCCGCTGGGGCGTCGCCGCCCGGGTCATTATCAACGCCGTCGGGGTGGCCCGCGTGGTCCCGAGCATTGCGGTGCTCTTCCTTTTGCTGCCCTACCTGGGCCTCGGCTTTGCCCCGGCGCTCGTCGCCCTGACCCTGCTCGCCTGCCCGCCCGTGCTGATCAATACGGACGCCGGCATGCGCGGCGTCGACCCGGCGATCCTGGAGGCGGGCCGCGGCCTGGGCATGGGGGCCGGCCGGCTCGTGCGCGAGGTGCAGCTGCCGCTGGCCCTGCCGGTGATCATCGCCGGTGTGCGCACCAGCGCGGTCGAGGTGATCGCCAGCGCGACCCTGGCCACACTCATCGGCGGGGGGGCGCTCGGCGTGTTCATCATCCGCGGCCTCGACGTGAACCGGCCGGAGATTCTGATGGTGGGCGCCGTGCCGGTGGCACTGCTCGCCATCGCGACCGAAGCGGGGCTCGGCCTCCTGCAGCGCAAGCTGAGTTTATCCGCGACGGAAACCGCCGGGCGCTGAGGAACGTGGACTGAGGGGACGGCATCCGCGCGGCGCCTGGCCCGGCGTCGCCGGTCCCGCCGAGAGTAATGGCTTATCTAAAGGAGGAAAGAGTTATGTTCACGCGCGTTAAACCATGGATGGCAGGGCTGCTGGGGCTGGTCCTGCTCGTGCCGGCCCTGGCCGGCTGCGGCACCGACACCTCGACGGCGACCACGGCGCCCAGCGGGCCCACAGCCACCACGGCGCCGGCCGGGGGCACGGGGGCCACGGCCACCACGGCGCCGGCCGGGGGCACGGGCACCAAGCCGACGATCACAATCGCCTCGAAAGCCTTCGCCGAAGAGAAGCTGGTCGCCGAGATGTACGCCGATCTGCTCGAACAGGCGGGCTATACGGTGAACCGCAAGCTGGGCCTGGGCGAGACCAACGTGATCCAGCCCGCGCTGGTCAAGGGCGACGTCCAGATCTACCCCGAGTACACCGGGACCGGCCTGACCGTGGTGCTCAAAATGGACCCGATGAGCGACGCCCAGCAAGTGTTTGATACGGTGTCCAAAGCCTACGAGACCCAGTTTAAGCTGACCTGGCTCGACCCCGCGCCGATGAACGACACCCAGGCCCTGGCGACGACCAAAGCGATCGCCGACCAGTATGGGCTGAAGACCCTGAGCGACGTGGCCACCAAGGCCCCGCAGCTGCGGCTCGTCTGTGCCCCCGCCTTTATCGACCGCCCGGACGGCATCCCCGGCCTGCAAAAGGCGTATGGCGGGTTCAAGTTCAAGGATGTGAAGACGGTCGACTTTTCGCTGTTCTACAAAACGCTGCTCGCCGGCCAGACCGACATGACGGAAGCCTTCAGCACGGACGGCGCCATCGCCGGCAATAACCTGGTGGTGATGGAAGACGATAAGCACTTCTTCCCGCCCTACCAGGTGGCGCCCGTCGTCCGCGACGACCTGTTGAGCAGCAATCCCGACATCAAAACCGTGCTCAACCCGCTCGCGCCCAAGCTGACCAACGACGCCGTCTCGGCGATGAACTGGGAAGTGGAAGGCAAGAAGCGCGAAGTCGCCGATGTGGCCAAGGAATTTCTCAAGAACAATGGGCTGCTGAAGTAGGCAGTAGGCAGTAGGCAGTAGGCAGTGGGACGAGGTGGCAGCCGTCCCACTGCTTGCCGCACGACGAACGTGAGGATCTTATGACGAAGCCTGCCTCCCCACCCACCGGGAAGGGACCGCCGGCCGCCGCCGAGGCGATTATCTTTGACGGGGTGACCAAGCACTTCCCCGGCAACCCGCGTCCCGCCGTGGATGGGGTGAGTCTGACGGTGCGCGAGGGCCACCTCGTGGTGTTGCTGGGGCCCTCCGGCTGCGGCAAGACGACCCTGATGAAGATGGTCAACCGGCTGTATGAGCACGACACGGGCACCATCCTGGTCGGCGGCCGGGATATCACCAGCCTGCCCGTCACCACGCTGCGGCGGGGCATCGGCTATGTGATCCAGAGCGTGGGGCTCTTCCCGCATATGCGCGTCGACCGCAACATCGCCGTGGTGCCGCAGCTGCTGGGCTGGGACCCCGCGCGCATCGATCGGCGGGTGGACGAACTGCTGGCCCTGGTCGGCCTGCCGCCGGAGGAATATCGGCGGCGCTACCCCCGGCAGCTGTCGGGCGGCCAGCAGCAGCGCGTGGGCCTGGCCCGGGCCATGGCCGCCGACCCGGCGATTATGCTGATGGACGAGCCCTTCGCCGCGATCGACAATATCACGCGCCGGCGCCTGCAGGACGAGTTGATCCGCATCCAACGGACGGTGCGCAAAACCACGCTCTTCGTCACCCATGATGTCGAAGAAGCCCTGCGCCTGGCCGACGAGATCGTGGTGATGAAAGACGGTCGGGTGCTGCAATATGACACGCCGCTGCGGCTGCTGACCGCCCCGGCCGACGACTTTGTAGCCCAACTGGTGGGCGCGGAGGATGCCCTGCGCCGCCTGAGCCTGCTCACGGTCGGGCCCGCCATGCTGCCGCCGGCGCCGCCGGCGGCGCACTTACCCGCCCTGGCGCCCACCGACGATTTACGCGAGGCGCTGACCCTGCTGCTGCGCACGGGCGCCGATGCCCTGCCGGTGCAAAGCGCCGATGGCCAGGTGATCGGCACCCTGTCGCTCGACGTCATCCGCCGCCTGACCCAGCCCGCGCCGAGCGCCGCCCCGTCCGCGGGCGC
>DATGEF010000073.1:0-3537 GCA_035310405.1 Chloroflexia bacterium
TTGCCATTGCCCATTCGTGTAATGCATCATGGTCGCAACCCCGAAGCCGGCTTGGCCCACCGCCCAGCCGTCGTCCGCCGAGGTCATCATCACCCCCCATAAGGGCGGCCACGATTGCCGGGGATCAGGGACGCCTGGGCGAAACACTTGCGTCCATTGCCCTCCGTGGTAGTGGAGAATCCCGCCCGGGCCGAGCGCCCAGCCCTCATTTCGCGAAATCATCGAAATACTCCGCAGGGGCGCGTTGCTGAAACTGCTATCGACCCATTCCCAGCGCCCACCGGCGAAATGCATGAGCAGATCCCGGTCCATATCCCGGGTCCGGACCTCGCCCGCGGCCCAGCCCTCCGTCGCGGAGGTCATCGAGATACTCCAGAGCGCTGGTACGGACCCCGGAGGAGGGGCGACCGTCGGGGTTGGCGACGGGGCCGGCCGCTTGGTCGGCGGCCCTGCGGGCCTAGGGGTCGGGGAGGCGACCGGCAGGGAGGGAACGGCGGTCGGCGAGGGGGATGGGGCGAGCGCGACCCCAGGTGTTGCCGTACTGGCGGATGCTTCGCGGTACGCAAAAGTGCCGAGTTGGCTCAAAAGTACTGCGTAGGTCGTGCCGGCATTTTCCGGATGCCACTCATACACGGCACGTTCGAAGTATTGCACGGTGTACGGCTGGCCGTTGAGGGCATTGATCTCGGTGAACTCGTCGCTCAGCGGATAGCCCTGTTGAGCAAGCCCCCCGTGCGTCTCCCAGTAGGTGCGAAACGGGCCGCCGATCGTGTGCTGTGTCTCGGCAAAGTAGCGGGGATTGTCGGTACTGCGCCGCTGGCCTGGCGCGCCGGCGGCGCCGTACTTCGCCTGGTAGCGAAACGCGCCCAGGAGGGACAACAGCACGCTGTACGGCGGCGGGTTCTCGGGATGCTGCTCAAAAACTGTGCGCTCGAAGTACTGCATCGTGTAGAGTTGGCCGGTCAGCGGGCTGCGGGCCGAGAGTTCCTCACTGATCGGATACCCCTGCTGCATCAGGCCGCCATGTTGTTGCCAGTATTGCCAGAAGGCACCCCGCACCGTGTGGCCGGTCGCGGGGAAATACTGGCTGCTGGTTTGCGCAAAAGTAGCTGGCCCGCTGGAGTTGTACAATAGCAACGGCAGGATGCTAAAGAGCAGGACTATAAGCGGGACGAATGGGCCGGTGATCGCCTTTTTCATTCTCGCGCCTTTCCCCTGGGACGGGCGCTTGGACTCCCACGGAAGTGGGCTGGTTCAGCGGTTCGCCTCTTCCCAACCACCGCCAGCCAGACCTCGCCCCTTGCCAGTTTGGCGGCCCTCGGCCGCCAGTTGGCCGCTGAGCACGAAAGATTAGGTAATTGTGTATGGGGCAGCGGGAGGGTGCAATACGCCGATTGCTACGCAGCGGTCGCCCCCTGGCGTCGCGCGCTTTCGTTCGGCGATAACCCCGCTAATCCCCGCCCTTGATGTGGGCGCTCGTTGTATTCCGCCCGAAATTCCGCCAATAAGCCCGCCAATTCCGCGTTGCTCGTCCACGCTTTGTCCGCTAACCATTCCTTGAACGTCCGCACGAAGGCCTGTGAGGAGGATGGGAACCGAAAAGTACGCTATGCTGTTCAGTTTGCTGAACAGACTACTGGCCAATTGGTCTACAGGGGTAGTAAGCCTGCTTTAGCGCGCAATGCATTCCGCTCTTCGCGCGGACGTCGATCCAGGGCGCTCTGGAGCTGTCCGCGGGCAGCGGCGTAAGCTCAGCGGGAGCGGCGGCGGATTCATCTTGCTCCCGCAGCTGACTCCGCCAGCGCGGGATGTGCTGGGCGTCAGGAGCATTGAGCAGTTGATGCACTCTTGTGGGGCTGAGGCCCGTGGTAGTAGCGATCTGGCGAACCGACAAGCCTTGCTCAGGCGCCGAGACGATCGCCCAAATGCGCTCGAGCTGGGCATCAGCGAGCCGGACGGTGGCCGTTTGCAGCCGGTCCAGGATTGGCCGGCGCTGGTAAACCTGCTCGCGTAGCGGCTGCATATCACGCATCGTTCCCATCATACACGCTGGTGGTCCAAGTGTCCAGTAAACTGAACAGCATAGCGTACTTTTCGGTTCCCATCCTCCTCACAGGCCGTAGACCACATGGGGGCTGAAGGTGTAGGGCGTGCCCACGTTACGGGCCGCTTCAATAGCAGCGGTGTAATGCCCGGCGACGATGCCGGTCAGCAGCCCGTCGTAGGCGCCGCTATGCAGGCGGGTGCGGTCGACCACCACGGGCCCCAGCTGCACCAGCGGGCGGCGCCGCTGGCGGTAGGCGTCGACGGCCAGGACCGCCCCCCCGCCGGCGAGGGCCAGCAGGAAGAACCCGCCGGCGGGGACGGCCACATCCCAAAAGGCGGACCAGCGGGCCGCGGCCGCGCGGTCCTGCTCGGCTTGCAGCTCCGCCCGTTGCAGCGCCAGGTAGTCGGCGGCCGGGTCCGGGGCGTGGGTAAGCAGGTCCAGGCCGAGCAGGGCGGCGGCGATCAGGCCCACGCAGATCAGGTACTTCATGGCCGCTTGCTCCCCGGGGGGGCCTTCGGCCGCGGCTTCGGCGCCGGCGGGGCCATCTCCGCCTGGGGCAGGTTGAGGAAGCCGATCGGCCGGCCGTGCTTATCGAAGGCCGTGCAATTGACCCGCCCGCCCTCGTAGGGGACCGAGCCGCCGGGCAATGGCTCGGCATGGTGGTAGCCGGGCGGCTTCTTGACCACGGACGCCGGCCGCTCCTCCTGGCGCAGCGCCTCCCGATAGGCTGCCCGCTGGCGCGCCGGGGAGCTCGCCGGGCCGGAGCGCGGGACCGGCCCCTGGAGCAGGGTGATGATTTTGGCGACCGCCAGGGCCAGGATCAGCAGGAGCAACAAGACCGCCAACAGACCGCCGAGACATTCGCCCATCGCGGGACCCATCCTTTCCGGGGTGCGATTAGCACCGCCATCATAGTTTATGGTGTTGATTTAAGTATTATAGTACTGAACAGCACCATCGTCAAGGCTTCCAGGGGCCCTAATTGACAGATGGCGTTGATCTACCCTATGATGGGGCAATTAAGGAGGGTAGCCGATGGCCCGGCCGAAAACCGACAGTGTGCGCACGAATCTCTATTTGACCGCCGAGGCCGCCCGGCTGTTAGAGCAGCTGACGACCGCGAAGCGGCGGGGTGCCTATCTCAGCGGCTTGATCGTCAAAGCGGCGCGGGAGACCGGACTCGCCGCGCCCTCGCAGGATCTGAGCCTGGCCGTGCTCCAGCAGCAGCTCCAGGCCGCGAGCCGGGTGATGCAGAACTTACAGGAGCGGGTCGCCGCGGCGCTGGCGGGTGAACCACCGGCCGCCAGCGATCCGGACGGGGGTGTGGCATGAAGCTGGGGCGCCTGCTGCAGGTGGTCGGTAGCGTGGTCGCGACCGTCGTCATCCTGGAGGTCATGGTCCGCGAAGGCTTCCCGCTGTGGATGGAGGGCAGGATGTTGATATCTCTTTTTGCCTCTTATACAGTGCCGACCGTGCCTGGGAAAGTCCAT
>DATGEF010000074.1:0-5141 GCA_035310405.1 Chloroflexia bacterium
CTGACCCCTGATCCCTCGCACGGCGCACGCGGCCTTGACACGGGGGCCGCCAGCCCGTACAATGGCCACAAGTGAATATTTCTGGCTATGACTGAGATAGGGCCCCGGGCCGCCCAGGTACAGAGAGCTACTCCCTGATGAGAGGTAGCCCTGTGGCGCCGGCGCTTAGACCCTCAGGAGCCGCCGGGCAGAATGCACCCGCTAGTAGGCCCGGCCGCCTCGCTCCCGTTAACGAGTGATCGCCTCTGGCCCCCTCTGGGCCGGCGACTGCAAGGCGCGCCCGCGGGGCGCGCAAAGCAAGGTGGCACCACGAGCGCCCAGCATCGTCCTTGCAACGAATGCTGGGCGTTGCTATTTGGTTCGCGCTTTGCAGAGTCGCAAGCCCCAACCGGCGCCCCCCGTCGTGGACGGGAGGACTCGACACGCCTACAGCCCAGATGGAGGTCCCCCATGGCAGAAGTGATCGACCGCGTGGAGCTATCCGGCATCGTGAAGGTGCGGGATATCATCCTCAAGTTAGAGAAGCCCTACCGCCTGGAAAGCGGCGAGCCCAGCTTCGACGTGCCCGCGCACATCAAGGAAGCGATGGTCCGCGCGCTCCACGACAATCAGACCCACTATGTCGCCTCGGCCGGCATCCCCGAGCTGCGCAAGGCGATCGTCGCCAAATGCCGCACCGCCAACGGCATCCCGGTCGCCAGCACGGCGGAAACCATCGTCACCAACGGCGGCATGCACGCCCTCTACTGCCTCTTCCGGGCGCTCCTGGAGCCGGGCGACGAGGTACTGATCCCCGACCCGACGTGGACCTGCGTACAGCACCTGATCACGCTCTGCGGCGGGGTCGTGCGGCGCGTCCCCTTGCACGAATCGCGGGGCTGGACCTTTGAGCCCGCCGAGCTGCAAGCCGCGATCACCCCGCGCACCCGCGCGCTGATGATCAACTCGCCCCATAACCCCACCGGCGGCGTGCTGGGCCGGGCCGACCTCGAAGCCATCGCGGCGATCGTCGCCGCGCACCCGCAGCTCACCATAGTGAGCGACGAGGCCTATGAGCATGTCATCTACGACGGGACGGCCCACGTCAGCTTCGCGGCGTTGCCCGGTATGTACGCGCGCACGGCGAGTGTGTTCACCTGTAGCAAATCGTATGCGATGACCGGGCTGCGCCTCGGCTATGTGGTCACCCCGGACGCCCAGGTCCTGGATCGGATGCAGAAGGTGGTCCTCTACACGGCGAACGGGGTCAACTCGATCGCCCAGTGGGGCGGTGTGGCCGCGCTGACCGGCCCGCAGGATGAGGTCGCGCGCTTCCGCGCCGAGTACCAGGCGCGGCGCGACCTGTTCTACGCCGGCCTGCGGGACATCCCGGTGTTCGCCGGGGCGCCGCCCGCGGGCGCCTTCTATGCGTTCCTGCGCATCGCCGACGGCTGGACCGCCCCGGACGGCCGCCGCGACTCGTGGGCCATGACCGAATATCTGCTGGGCGCGCGCGTCGGCTCCTCGCCTGGCGTGATCTTCGGGCCGGCCGGCGAAGGCTATCTGCGCTTCAGCACCGCCTGCGCCCGCACCGACCTGACCGGCGCCCTGGCCGCCATGCGCGCCCTGTTCGGCTGAGCGGACGCAGTCCTGAGTTACGCGAATGCGGAGTGCGGAGTGCGGAATGCGAAAGACGAAGGGCTGACCACTGACTGATCGTCTGTGCTGGCCACGGAAGTCAATTAGTGCGCCCTCAAGCGACTCCTTGGGTGATGAGGAGTGAGCACGCCTACGTGCGAACGTTGCCCCACCCGCGTTCGCACCTGGGGGTGCTCACTCCTCGCTCAACGATCGCCCACGGGGTCGCTGGCACTTGCATTAGGAAGTAAATATTAGCAAAGATGGTAAAGAATATGTCATTCTGAGCGTAGCGAAGAATCCGCTGCCAGGTGTAGCCGGTCGTCGCTGGCGGGCGGCCCGTCCACCCCGCCCTGCTCGCCGCCCCGCTGCTCCCGACCAGATCGCACCGGTGGGGTAGCGGTTACACACCCCAACGGATTCTTCGCTGCGCTCAGAATGACAAATCTTAGTGGGCGCGCTACTATAATACACTTCCTCGCGCTTAAGGTAGGTGGGCGCCCGACCCCACCTGCTGCCGGAGGGGTGCATTGAAACCTACGAGGGATAATTGCCGTACCTAATGATAGGCCATCATCCGCTGCGACTCACCGCGCCGGGCAGAACGCAGCAAGGAGTCGCACCCACCCTATGATCACGAACGGAACAGGCACCTGGCACGGCCCGGCGATCGTCGCGGAGGGGCTGCGCAAGCTCTATGGCCCGCATGAGGCTGTCAAACATGTGGACCTCGTCGTGCAGCCGGGCGAGATCGTCGGCTTCCTGGGCCCCAACGGCGCCGGCAAGACGACCACGATCAAGATGCTGACGGGGCTGCTGACGCCGACCGCCGGCCGGGCCTTGATCCTGGGCCACGATATCCAACGGGAGCCCGTGGCCGCCAAAGCCGGGTTCGGCTATGTGCCCGATACGCCTAACCTCTACGGCAAGCTCACCGGCTGGGAGTTTCTGCGCTTTATCGGCCGGCTCTACCGGGTGCCCCCGGCGCAGGCGGAGCACCGGGCCGGCGAGCTGCTGCGGCTGTTCGATCTCAGCACCGCCGCCAGCGACCTGATCGAGGGCTACAGCCACGGCATGCAGCAGAAAATGGCCCTGGCCGGCGCCCTGGTCCATGATCCGAAAGTGCTGTTCCTGGACGAGCCGACCGTGGGCCTCGATCCCAAGTCGGCGCGCCTGATCAAAGACCTGCTGGGCCAGTTGCGCACGATGGGCACGGCGGTCTTCTTCTCCACCCACATCCTGGAGATCGCCGAGCGCATGTGCGACCGGGTCATCATCATCGACGGTGGGCAGATTGTCGCGGCCGGCACGCTGGCCGAGCTGCGGGCGGGGGGCGAGCAGGGCTCGCTCGAAGACATCTTCCTGAACCTGACCGGCGGCGCGGAGTACGCCGAGCTGGCCGCGGTGCTGGCTTGATCCGTGACACCTGGCTGCTGCTGACCCTCCGCTGGCAGGTCGGCTGGAACGGCTTCCGCAACCACTCGATCGGCTATCGGCTGATCGTGGCGCTCGGCGGGCTGGCTATTGCCGTCCTGACCATCGGGTTTTGCGGCGGCATCGGCTATGGGGCCGGCGCCTTGCTGCAGCGCTACCCGAACGTGCAGCTCGACTCGCTGCTGCCGGGCGCCATCCTCACCGCCGTGGCCGGGCTGCTGTTGCTGACCAGCTTCGGCAGCGCGCTCGGCTCTTTGTTTCTGAGCAGCGACCTGGACCTGCTGATGACGGCGCCCGTCGACCGCCGGGCGGTGTTCATCAGCAAGGTGCTGGATGGCCTGGGCGTCAGCTATGCCATCCTCGCCGTCACGGCGGTGCCGGCGCTGACGACGTACGGGTTGGCCCTGCACTATGGACCCCTCTACTACATCCTGGCCCTGCTGGCGCTCGCCGGGACGCCGCTGCTGCCGGAGGGGCTGGGGGCGCTGCTCGTCATGCTCGTGGCGCGGTTTGCGCCGGCCCGGCGTGTGCGCGAAGTGCTGGGCCTCTTTGGCGCCCTGGTCGGCCTGAGCTGTAGCCTGCTCGGCCAGACCTCGCGCCTCTGGATGCGCGATCTGGCCGGCCTGAGCACCGATCTGCAGGCCCTGCAGCGCCAGGTCGAAGCGGTCGCCGGCCTGCCGATCCCCTCGCTGGTGGCCGGGCGTGGGCTGACGGCCGCCGGCCGCGGCGACCTGGCGGGGGCCGTGGCCGGCCTGGGCGGGTTTGCGCTCCTCACCTTTGGCTTTTTCGCCCTCTGCGTCTGGCTCGCCGACTCGCTGTATGCCAGCGGCTGGGTGCGGATGCAGAGCAGCGGCACGGCCCGCCGCAGCCCGCAGCGCGCCGCCCGCGCGGCCGCCCGCGGCGGCTGGCTCGGCCGGGCGCCGGTCGACCTGGCGCTGGCCCTCAAAGACTGGCGGGTCATCCCGCGCGACCTGCGCAACTTTGCGCAAGTCCTCGGCTCGCTCGTGCTGCTGCCGGTGATCTACTTCAACTTGCTCGGCGGCGGCGGCAGATCGTCGTTTAACGCCGTGCGGGCCGCCGGCGATTGGACGCACGGCCAGCTCGACCCGACCGGGATCATCATCGCGATCGGTATCCTGAGCTCGGCGAGCTTTCTCTTCCTGAACCTGACCGCGACGGCGATCAGCATGGAGGGCAAGTCCTGGTGGCTGATCAAAGCCGCGCCGATCTCGGGCCTGGAGTTGGTGCGCGGCAAATTCCTCGCCGCCTGGATCCCTTTCGTCATCCTGACCACGGGGCTCCTGATCGGCGCCGCCATCTGGAAGGGCTTCAGCCCCCTCGGCTTGCTCTACGGCTGGTTTGGCATTGAGCTGCTGGGCGCGGGCATCCTGGCCACCTCGTTGGGCTTTGGCCTGCGCTGGCCGCAGCTCACCTGGTCGAATCCCCGGCAAATGCGCTCCGGCTGGGCCGCCTTCTGC
The DNA here is from genome assembly GCA_035310405.1 of Chloroflexia bacterium. GTDB lineage: Bacteria > Chloroflexota > Chloroflexia > QHBQ01 > JAICKM01 > JAICKM01. The sequence goes on from DATGEF010000074.1 coordinate 4,530, forward strand.
TCCTTCCTCGCCGAGGCCTTCGTGGGCGTGCTGGGCGGCGGCTTCCTCTGCTTGCCGGTGCTGGCCCAGGTGGTGCTGCCCGGCCTGCTGCTCCCCGCCTGGATCGCCGGCATCCTCGGCGCCACCGCCGTGACGGCCGGGGCCGCCTGGGCCGCCCTGGCCCTCGGGCTGGCCCATCTGCCCCATATCGGCGAGGCATAAAAGGCGCACGATTCATCCACGAAGGACACGAAGGACACGAAGAACGGAATGGATTGGTGGGGGCGCGCGGCGAGCAGATGTGCTACCCGGGTTTACTCCGGGGTCGGCCGCGGACTCAACCAGAGGATGTAGCGGGGGCGCTCCTGGTCCATGAGGAGATGGTAATCGTCGTCAATCGCCCGGATAAAATCCGGCAAGTCCTCTCCGCCCAGGCGGTTCGCCTCTGCCCGGTTGGGCGCATCATAGGCCAGCAACTCGGCGAGACCGGGGCCGGTGGGGCCGGCGACACGGAACACCCCGGCGTAGTACACGCGCCGCGTGGCGTAAAACTGCGCATACCCGTCCATAATCCGCGCGGCGAGGGCGAGGATCGCCGGCTCATCCCGCGCCTGGTAGAGATAGGCACACAGC
>DATGEF010000075.1:0-6214 GCA_035310405.1 Chloroflexia bacterium
ATGGTATGGGCGGCGTGATCGCCGTCCAGCAGACGCCTGCAGATCATCAGGCGCTATCCACACAGCTGATGGCCTTTGCCGGGGCCGTGCGCGAGATCGTGGAAACAGCCCACCGCGGGGCGTTGGTCTACGCCGGTGGCGACGATGTGCTGGCCTTCCTGCCGCTGCACACGGTCCTGGACTGCGCCCGGGCACTGGCCGAGCGATTCACACAGACCGTGGGCGCGACTTTATCGGTCGGGGTGGTGGTCAGCCATCATGTGGAGCCGTTGAGCGACGTCCTGGCCCTGGCCCGCGCGGCGGAGCGGGCGGCCAAGGCTGTGCCGGACAAAAATGCGCTGGCGATCACGGTCAGCAAGCGCAGCGGGGGCGATACGACCGTCGCGGGCTCCTGGAGCCGGGCGGGCGGGGACTGGGCGGCCCTGGACGACCGCCTGCGGGGCTTCGCCGGTCTGCACCGCGCCGACCAGATCCCGGACGGCGCGGCCTACGAGTTGCGCGCCCTGGTGGACCGGTTACGGGATATCCCGGACCCGGCAACGCTCGAACCGATCTTGCGCAGCGAAGCCCAGCGCATCCTCAAGCGCAAAAAGGGCGGGCACGGTAGCCACGACCTGGTGCCGGAAACGCTCGCCGTCCTGAATACGGCCCTCGACCGGATCGCGGCCACCATGCCCCACGCGTTTCAGCGCGGCGCCGCGCTGGCGCGCCTGGCCGACGAGTTGATCGTGGCCCGGATTTTCGCCGCGGCGTACGATCAGGCCGCGCCCCCGACCGCAGACGATCGGCCGGCCCCCCAGGCCGCAAGCGCACAACCGGAGGTACCGACCCATGGCTGAGTCCTGGCAAACCTGGATTATTGAGCCGCGGGACCCGCTCATTGCGCGGGACGGCCGCCCCTTCGGGCCGACCCCCGGCGCCCGCGCGGCGTCGCTGCCTTTCCCTTTCCCGTCGACCACGACCGGCGGCGTGCGCACGCGGGCCGGCCTGGACGCCCAGGGGCGCTTTGTCGCCGACCCCCAGCAGGTGCGGCAGATCGCGGTGCGCGGCCCGTTGTTGGTGGAACTCGACGGCGAGCGCACCATCCGCCAGTGGCTGGCGCCGGCCCCCGCCGATGCCTTGCTGGTGGAGACTCGCCCTGGCCAGGCGGATCCCGCCACGCGCCAGTGGCTCCGGCCTATCCTGCCCGACGCCGGCGCGCACACCAACCTGCCGGGCGGGACACACGCGGCCCTGCTCGCGGACCTGCTGCCGGTGGGGCCGGCCTTCTACAACCCCAACAAAGCCGCGGCCGGCGTCCCGCGCTTCTGGTACTGGGACGTCTTCCAGGCCTGGCTCCAGAACCCCGCCGACGGGGCCCAGGCCCATCGGCAGGTGCGGCCCGACCAGGCTGCGAGCACCCTCTGGGTGCTCGGCCCCCCGGATCAGCCGGCTGGCCAAATAGAGTTGGGGCACTCTGGCCCGCACCCTGAGCAGCGGCTGCACGTCGGCATCGATCCCGGGACGCTGGCGTCCCGGGAGGGCGCGCTCTTCCAGACGCGCGGCCTGGAGTTCACCGGCCCCGACCGCCGGCGGCTGGCGCTGGCGGTCACCAGCGACGGGACCTTCCCCCATGCCGGAGACGGTTTCGCGCCCCTCGGCGGCGAGCGCCGCCTGGTGAGCTGGCGGGCCAGCACGGCACCGCTCCCCGCCTGTCCCCCCGCGATCCGCCAGGCGGTGGTCGATCGCAAGGCGTGCCGCGTGGTGTTGTTGACCCCGGCGGTGTTCGCGGCCGGGTTCTACCCCACCACGCTGTTGCAGCCCGGCGCCGAGGTCAGCTGCTCCTTGCGGGGCGTGGTCTGCGGCCGGCCCCAGGTGGTGTCGGGCTGGGATTTTGCTTATGTGGGCGCCGGCGGCAGCCGCGGGCAACCCAAGCCGAGCCGGCGGCTGGCCCCGGCCGGCAGCGTCTTGTTCCTCCAGCTGGCCGGGAGTCCGCAGGCCATCGGCCGCTGGGTCGACGACCATTGGATGCAGTGCGTAAGCGACGACGACCAGGACCGGCGCGATGGCTTTGGCCTGGCCGCGATCGGCACCTGGGATGAGCCGCCGGGGCCCATGCAGTTCGCGCCGGATAGGCAGGAGGATTCTCGATGAGCCGCAAACCCCCCGCCGGGCTGCCGCCCGCGGTGCAGCCGGCGCCGCGCCCCGGCACCGTCACCGAGACGCGCGACTATGAGCTGATTACCCCGCTCTTCGGCGGGGGCGCCGCGCCCCGCGAAGCCGACCCGGTGACCGTGGTGCGCGGCACGGCGATCCGCGGCCAGCTGCGCTTCTGGTGGCGGGCCTGCCGGGGCGCCCGCTACGGCGGCGATCTCGCCCGCCTGCGCGCCGCCGAAGACCTGCTCTGGGGCGCGCCGAGCCGGCCGGATAACCCCCGCCCCTCGCGGGTGCAGCTCGCCCTCACGGTTACCCACAAGGGCCGGGACGACAGGCCCTTCGAGGTCGTCGCCGGCACCGCCGGGCGCACCGGGGAGCCTCGGGCGAAAATCCAGGTCCGCCCTGGGACAGTCGGGGTGCCATACGCCGCCTTTCCCCTCCAGCCCAGCGAGCAGGAAGCACGGGATGGGGGGATCGGCATGCCGACCCCAGCCCTGCGGGTGGGCGTCCAGTTCACGCTGACTCTGTCATACCCCTCTGCGTGGCAAGATGCTACGGAAGCGGCTTGCTTCGGAGGGAGCCCAGCGGACGAGGTGGTCGCCGCGCTCTGGGCCTGGGAAACGTTTGGCGGGATTGGCGCGCGCACCCGCCGAGGCTTCGGCGCCCTGTGGCGTGCCGGCGCTGGCCCCCCTTCCCCGCGCGAGGCCGCCGTGTGGCTGAAAGCCGGGCTCGAAAAACATGTGCTGGAGGGGGAGTGGCCGGCAGATTTGCCGCATCTGGCGCGTAAAGGGGTCCTACCGATCGATCGCGGCAGGCCCCCGGCCCCGCTGCCGCCCGGTGTGCGCTTCCTGGTACTGGGTCCCTGGCCGAGTGCGCTCGACGCCTGGAAGCACTTGATCAACAAATTGAAGGATTTTCGTCAGGCGCGCGGCGCCCGCGCCTTCGGCGCCAGCCAGTGGCCAGAGCCGGAAGCCATCCGTCGGCTGCTGGCCCCGCCGCGGGTGCATAGTCCGAATCCTTTGCAAAAATTTCCGCGCGCGGCTTTCGGCCTGCCGATCATTTTCCATTTCAAAGATCAGCAGCTTGGCGATCCTAAGGATTCCACCCTGCTGGGGAAAGATCGCGCCGGCAACACCCTCGATCGCCTGGCCAGCCCGCTCATTTTGCGCCCATTGGCCTGTGCCAACGGCCAGGCGGCTGGTCTGGCGGTGATTCTGCGCGCCCCCAGCGCCCCGCCAGGGGGCCTGATCTTGCGGGAAAAAGAGTCGAAACAAGTGCATGTGATCCCCGTGGAGAAGCTGACACCAGAAGAAGCCCAGGCGATCCCGCCATTGAACGGCCAGGTCGATGTGCTACAGGCCTTCTTAAACATGCTGGCCCGCGCGTAAGCAAGCGACCGCTCGGCCCTTGCCGCCGCGGCCTTATCTGCTCACGCTTACAGAAAAGGAGTTGTTTGCCGATGAAAACCCGAGTACTCTTCGTCCATGCCCTCTCCCCCTTGCATGCCGGCACCGGCCAGGGCGTGGGAGTGATCGACCTGCCCATCGCGCGCGAGAAGGCGACCGGCTTGCCTTACCTACCCGGCTCTTCGCTGAAAGGCACCCTGCGCGCCGCCTGCATAGGGCCGGACTGCGAGAAGGTCTTCGGCCCCGATACCCAGCGGGCTGCCGAGCACGCCGGGGCCGCCCAGTTCGCCGATGCCCGGCTGCTGCTGTTGCCGGTGCGCAGCCTGGCCGGCACCTTCGCCTGGGTCACCTCGCCGTATGTGCTGCGCCGCCTGGCCCGCGATGCGCGCGACGCGGGTGTGGCGGGAGTACCAACCGGCGTGCCCGAGCCCACCGTAACCGACGCCGCAATTTCGTGCCTGGTTAACGAGGGCGACTGCAAGATCCGCCTGAGCACGCCGCAAGGGGCCCGGATCGTCTTGGAAGACCTCGACTTGGTGCCCCAGCCCGCCGCAGCGGCCACCGCCTGGGCCACCTGGCTGGCGGCCCAGATCTTCCCGGCCGAAGCCGAGTGGCAGGCGATGCTACTTGCCCGCTTCGGCATTGTGCCCGACGATGTGCTCACCTTCCTGCTCAACACCGCCACCGAGGTGATTGCCCGGGTGAAGCTCGACGATAACAAGACGGTCGAGAAAGGGGCCCTCTGGTATGAAGAAGCCTTGCCGGCCGAGACGATTCTGGCCGGCCTGGTGGTGGCGACACCGAACCAAAAAACCGAGCGCGACGCCGATCAAATTCTCGCCGTCGTGGCGAGCCTGACCGCCAAGCCGCTGCAATTTGGCGGCAAAGCCACCGTCGGCCGTGGCCTCTGCCGTACGCACCTGGTCGAGGGAGGATCCGCACCATGCTGACGCGCGAGCAACGCTACGCTATTCAGGCGTATACCGACGTCAAAACGATCCGGGATAACCAAAACCTGAATGACGAGCAGCGGCAGAAGTATGGGGCGATAGCCCATAAGCTGCCCGTCCTGGTGCGCACCGCCGGGCTGGTCCAGGCGCTCGCCTTTCTCGACGCCCGGGGGACAGGGGCCCAGACGCAACTCCTTGTCCATCTGGCGCAAAGCATGGGTCACTCTACGGGCGGTGCCTTGCTGGACAAGAGCCGCACCGCGCCCCTCAGCGAGTATATGCGCTTGACGCATGAGGTGTTGGCGGCCCTGACCTGGTACAAGCGCTATGTCCAATCCATGCTGGGCGTGGATGCGGCAGACGAAGGAGGGGAGGCATGAGCAGGCAACGTGTGGCCGCTCGGCGGGATGCCCTGGAGCGGCTGCCGGCCCGCCGGGACATGCACGCCGGTCTCTGGCTCGATCGCTACCTCGCTTTCCAGCAGCGCGACGCGGACTCCAGACCCGCCATCGAGGAGCCCGCCCGGGATGAGCCACGAGCGCAACTGGTCCGGGAAGTCGCCGCAATGGACGAGCCGCCGGCGTACACAGGCTTCTACCAGCGCTGGCGCGCGGCCTTGCCGGCCACCGCCCAGGTCGGGGAGGCGCAGGCCCGCGGCCGCCTGGCGATCGGCCTGGGCGCCGAAAGTGTGCTGGAGACGGCGATTGCCCTGCACCGCACCTACGGCGTGCCCTACCTGCCCGGTAGCGCGCTCAAGGGCCTGGCCGCCGCCTACGCCCGCCAGCGACTCGGCGCCGAATGGGCCGCCGAGTCGCCCGCCTACCAGACGGTATTCGGCACGACCACGGCGGCCGGTTACGTGACCTTCTTTGACGCGCTCTACCTGCCTGGCTCGGGGCATGACCGCCGGGCCCTGCACGTCGACGTGATCACGGTCCACCATCCCGACTACTACCAGCAGGGCCGCACGGCCCCCGCCGACTGGGATAGCCCCACCCCGGTGCCCTTCCTGAGCGCGACCGGCCGCTACCTGGTGGCGCTGGCCGCCGTGCCCGGCGCGGAGGCCTGGGTGGCCCGCACCTTCGCGATCCTCGCCCTGGCCCTGGCTGAGCTGGGCATCGGGGCCAAAACGGCGAGCGGCTACGGGCGGATGGAGCTAACCATGGAGAAATAGTAGCGCCCTACTCAGGTAGATCCCAAATGGGCGCGGAAAGGAAACTTTAGCATGTCGCATTGGACGGAAGAACAGCTCCTCAAGCTAGGTCATCGTCTAACCGACGCGGAGCTACAGGCGCTCGGCGAAGAGTATCTCAGTATTAGTGATCACACGCAGCGAGAAATCTTTTACGCCAAAACCGTCTTCCTGCACTTACGCGATCACTTCAAGACCCTGCCAGCCGCCGATCCCATGATCGAAGTGTTGCTGCTGCCAATAAGTAGCCAACATATCCCGGTGCTCGTAGCCGCCCGCTGGAAACCGAAGATTGTTTATGCTATCTATAGCTCGGTTTCGGCGCGACATCAGTCTTTCATCGAAGATGAGATCAAGGCCCTTGGCCTTGGTATCGACATTCAGGGAAAACCTGTAGAGAATATTGAATTTGAGCCGACTCGCCTCTATCAAGCGATTAAGGACGCTTTGCGGCTGTACATTAAACCCGGTCAGTTGAATCCGCAGGTGGCGGTGGATATTACCGGTGGGACCAGTGTTATGTCCGTTGG
>DATGEF010000076.1:0-2899 GCA_035310405.1 Chloroflexia bacterium
TAATTCACCTGGTAGGCGTCTTCCAGCTCTTGCCGGTCGCCCGGCATAGCAATGTCCAGCACCACGACAGGCATCCCCGAGGCCTCGCGCGCGGCCACGGACACCGCAAGCACCGGAGCCGTCTTGGCGATGCCCAGTAGCTTGGCTTCCTTGGCGTCGGGGTGGCGAGCGCTCACCCGCTCGACCACGTGATCGATCTGGCGGCCGGTACGGTGCGCCAGGTGGGCGCGGACCCCGCCGCGCAGCGGCTCCTGCTGAGCCAGATCGGTGCTCTCGGCCAGGTGGGCAGGAATCCACCAGGTCACGATTTCGGCCGCCTCGTGATCCCAGCGCGCTAGCCGTGAGCGTCGCAGCACCTGTTCCCCATCTGGGACATTCAGCAGGGCGGCGATCCGTGGGGGAGGGGTAACCATCCCGACCTCGACCAGCTCGCCGCGCTCATGGGATTCGTCCCGCTCCAGCTCGCTGACCCCGCGCCGTTGCGACTCCACATCGGCTAGCGCAGGGCGGCCGCGCACAAAGCTGCCCTTGCCCTGCTGCGTGGTGATCCAGCCATCGCCGCGCAGAGTCCGCAACGCCCGGACGACGGTCGGCCGGGCAACCCCGAACTCAGCCGTTAGCTGGTGTTCGCTAGGCAGCATTGATCCAGGTGGGTACTCGCCGCTCTCGATGCGTCGTTGCAGTTCCTCGATGAGCTGGGCATATTTTGGCGGCGTGTACTCGTAGGCCATGACGGTGCCTTACCTAGAAGCTTGAGTTCCCAAGCACACTACCGCTCAGGCGGCCAAGCTGTCACCCCTCGTGCACAGCCTCGGACAGCCCTGGACCGCCATGGATGATCTGCACCAGCCTGCGCGCCGCTCCAGGCGGGTCGGCCGAAGGCCAGGATAGGTCTTGGCCGTTCCACCGCCAGTGCAGCAATCGCCGGTAACACCACACGGTCACATGAGCTGTCACCACTACGCCCACCTGGGAACACGCCCGCGCTGACAGTACCCGCACCCCGGCCGCCTCCAGTTGAGCGATCAGTTCCTGGATCACGGGCGCCGCTTGTGGGCGCGGGCCTGGATACGCCCTCACGGTCGGGGCCAGTCCAGCCGCGCCCATACGATCCAGCCGGTCAGCCCGCCATCTATGCCCCAGTCATTGGCAATCTTGCCCACGATGTCGAGCCCATGTCCGGGCGGCCCTTCGTCCGGGTGCTGCTCCCACGGCCCGCCGTCGTCCTCTACCTCGACCCAGGTGTAATCGGGTTCATGCACCTCGATCCGCACCGCGAATTTTCCATCACGTTCGCGGGTGTGACTATGCAGCACGGCGTTAGCCGAGAATTCCGAGACGCACAACACCACGTCATCGGCCACCGGGGAACCCTGCACGAACTCGGCCGCAAACGCGCGAGCCTCACGCACCTGGTCAAGCCGCCCGGAGAACGTCTGACAGCGGATGTACTCCTTGTCGGGATCATCGCCCACTACTGGTGGGTTGAGTGCCATGTCAAAGGCGCGCTGAACGGTCGGCAAATCCCGCTCCGGGTCGGGTGGCATTGGCTCACTCAGCATGTCCGCTGCCTTGGCACTCTTGACACGACCGCCGGGCGGGCTCGACCGAACCTCGCGTCAAGGTGCCGATCACCAGCGCGCGCCGCGATCGGCAGAACTTCCACCCTCGGCCCCGGCACGCCGTGCACGCCACCGCACTGGAGTCACATTGCTGCTGCATAAGCTCTAACATCGGCGACTGTCCGTCGCGAACCAATGACACGGTGATATATCACCGTGATATAGGACGGTAAGCTGCCAACCGCACCAGATGACGGCCTCAGGCACTCAAGGGACAGACCCATGCGGCCAAGCGCGTTCGATCCACCGGCGATACCCGCCGGATTCTGGGTGCGCGCCGACGTGACCAGCACCCTACGAGACCGTGACATCGGCTACCTACTGCGCCTGCTCCGCCAGTATGCCGGGCTCAGCCAGACCCGCATCGCGGCTGCTACCGGCGTAGCGCAGGGCCGCCTGAGCAACTACGCCACCGGCCGGCGCACCATCACCACCATGGCCGTGTGGGAACGCATTGCCGATGGCCTCGACATGCCCGACTCGGCCCGCGCCTGCCTCGGCCTGGCCCCTCGCCAGCCCGTCGCGCAGCTCCCGGCATCTCCCGCCGACCTCGCCGAGCAGCACACCGAGTTCGTACGCTGCATCACCAACGCCCGCAGCATCGACAGCACCATCATCCGGGCTCTGGACAACGAAACCGACGCCATCCGCCTCCAGGACCGCCGCCTCGGCGCACCTGCGATAACGGACAAGCTCCAGGCCCACATTGAACATGTCGACACCTGCCTGCACTACTCAATGCGCCCCGGCCAGCGCGATGCTCTAGCGGCCGTGTTGTCCGACGCTTCATCCCTGGCCGGATGGCAGGCTATCGACATGGGACGGCTCGCCGATGCCTGGAAGCACTACGAACGATCCATCTCTGCTGCCTGCGAGGCCGGAAACCCCAGCCTGATCGCCTATGCCGCCGGGGAACAGGCATACGTTCTCGCCGAACTCGGCTACCACCAGGACGCCCTGGCTATGATTCGTGCCGCCAACGACCAGGCCCGCACCACCGTCCCGCACCAGATCAAAGCGTGGCTATGCGCGGCCGAGGGAGAGATGGCGGCCGCCGCAGGCGAAGAAACGGCGTGCCGTCACGCCCTCGACCAGGCGGCCCGCGAAATCGAGCACGGCCCCAGCAACGAAGAGCTGCCCTTCCTCGCCCTGAACGCCGTTCACCTGGCCCGCTGGCGCGGCAACTGCCTGGTCAGTTTCGGCGACCCCGACACCGCCGACGAACTCGCCAAAGCCCTCGACGCCATGGACCGCAGCTTCACCCGCGCCGAAGCAGG
>DATGEF010000077.1:0-5082 GCA_035310405.1 Chloroflexia bacterium
CCCACCGACACCCCCGTCCCCGCGACGGAGACGGCCACGCCGCCGGACACCGCCACCGCCACGCCGCTGCCCACGGACACGCCGACGCCGCTACCCACGGACACGCCGACGCCGCTGCCGGATACGGACACGCCGACACCCATGCCGCCCACGGCCACGCCGACCTTCGCCGGCACGCTGCCGTCGACGGCGCCGGTCATCTTGCCGGACAGCACGGGGGCCGGCAACGGCTTATTTGACGAGATCATCGATCGCCTGTTACGGGGCTTGCTCAACTTTTAGCCGCGCGCAGTCGGCAGTGTAGAGGGAGAGGGCATGGCGCAACCAATCCTCCAGGCCGAGGGCCTCACCCGGGAGTTTGCCACCGGCCGGGGCGCCACGTCCGTCTTGAACGGCGTGGACCTGACCGTGGATCGTGGCCAGTTTGTGGCCATCATGGGCCCGAGCGGGTCGGGCAAAAGCACCCTGTTGCATATCCTGGGCGGGCTGGATCTGCCGACGCGGGGCCGCGTGGTCATCGACGGGACCGATCTCAATCGCTGCAGTGACGCGGACCGCGCGCGGCTCCGCCGCGAGAAGACCAGCTTCATCTTTCAGTTCTTCAATCTCATCCCCTATCTCTCGGCCGAAGATAATATCCTCTTGCCCAATCTGCTGGGCGGGGGCCAACGGGGCCGTGACTACCGGGCCCGGCTGAAGGACGTCATTGCCGAGATGGGCTTGCAGGGGCACGAGCAATCCCGGCCCGACTACCTCGCCGGGGGCGAACAGCAACGGGTGGCGATCGCCCGGGCGTTGCTCCTGCGCCCGGCCCTCATCCTGGCCGATGAGCCGACCGGGAACCTCGACTACCACACGGGCCGCGAGATCTTGCACCTGCTCTGGCGCACGGCGTATGAGTGGGGCCGGACCGTCTTACTGGTCACGCACGACGCGCGGAGTGCGGCTTACGCCGAAAAAGTCTATATCATGCGGGACGGCGCCTGGGCGGCCGAAGTGCCTTTGCGGCAGATCGACCCGGCGGGCTGGGAGAATCACGATGTTCGGGCTCTTGTTCCTGTCCTCCAAAAGCTTAGTCTCTAACGCCGGGCGCTGGCTGTTCACCGGGGTCGCCATCGCGCTCGGCGTCGGCGGCATCGTGGCCACGCTGACGATCGACAACGCCTTGATCGAATCGTTGAACGGGACGGCGCGGCAACTGCTGGGCCGGGCCGATGCCGAGGTCCTGGCCATGGACGAAAGCGGGCTGAGCCCGGCGGCGGTGGCGCGGCTCGCCGCCGTGCCCCAGGTGGCCGCCGCCGTCCCCCGCCTGACCAAGCTGACCTACTTCCAGGGCGGGGGCACGCGCGGGTTCCTCAGCCTCACCGGCATCGACCCGCAGCAAGATCCGGCCCTGCACCCGATGAGCGTGGTCAGCGGCCAGGCGCTGGGCGCGGGGGCCGATGCCGGGGTGCTGTTACCCCAGGGCTGGGCGGCGCAGGTCGGGCTGCGGGTGGGCGATCCGCTGCAGCTGATTACCGCGGCAGGCCTGGAGCCCTTCACGATCCGCGGCCTGGTGGGGGGGGCCGACGGCCTGATCACCGGCAGCTACCCGGCCGCCTTCGTCAACCTGGAGACGATGCGCCGGTCCTTTGCCCTGGGCGCGCGGGTCAGCGAAGTCGGCGTGCAGTATGTGCCGGGCACGACCGGGGCGGCCGCGGCCATTGCCGCGGCGGTGCAGGAGCCCTATCTGCTGCGCGACCTGGCCGGGACCCAGGCGGCCCTGGCCGGCGGGCAGCGGGATTTCCGCTGGCTGCTGGGCCTCTTTGGCGTCCTCGCCCTGGTGGCCGGCGGCGTGCAGATCCTCAACACGCTGGCCATCGTGGCGCAGGGCCGCAGCCGGGAGATGGTCTTGCTCCGCGCCGCCGGGGCGACGCGGAGCCAGATCCTCGGCATCCTGCTCTGGGAGGCGGGGATCGTCGGTGCGCTGGGCAGTCTGGGGGGCATGGTGGTCGGCTGGCTGCTGGCCGGGACGCTCAGCGCGCTCGTCCAGGCCGGGCGCGGCCTGGCCATCGCGGTGGGGCTAGATCTCCCGGCGGCGGGGGTCGGGCTGCTGGCCGGGATCGGCCTGAGCCTGCTGGCCGCGCTGATCCCGGCTGGGCTCACGGCGGGCCGCGAGCCCCTGGCTGTGTTGCGGCCGGCCCCGCCGGCCCGGGCGGCGCGCCGATCGCTGGGGCTGCTGGCGGTGAGCACCGCCGTGTTGCTCGGCCTGTTCGGGGTCGTCGTCGCGGCGCTGCTGGGCCAACGGAGCGCCCCGGCCGGCGGGTGGCTGATTGGCGGCTTCGCCGCGGCCTTGTTTCTGGGCCTGCTGCTGCTGCTGCTGGTGGGGCTGCCGCTGTTGAGCCGCCTCGTGGAGCCCCTGCTGCGCGGCTCGGGCGCCGGCCTCGCCATCCTGGCCCAGCAGAGCCTCCGCTGGCGCCGGGCGAATACGGCCGTGACGGCCAGCGCCCTAACGATCGCCGTGGCCTTACTCGCCACCTTGCTCGTCTTGTCGGTGAGCGCGGAGTCGGCCGGCCGCAATGCGACCCACGCGCTCTTTGCCGCGCCCTATGTGCTGGTGGCGCCGGGCGCCCAGCCGGCCGCGATTATCGCCGACGTGGTCGCCGCGAGCGGGGCCACGAGTGCGAGTCCCCTCCGGCGGGTCACCCTGAGCTGGGACGGGCATCCGGTGGACGCCGTGGCGCTCGACCCGCAGTTTTACGCCGAGGCCCCGGACGCCCTGCCGCTCGTCGCGGGCGATCGCCCGGCGGCGCTGGCCGCGCTCGGGGCCGGCGATGCCCTCCTGGTGCCGGCCGACTTTGCGCGCCGCTACGGCCTGCCGCTCGGCGGCACGATGCAGATCTGGACGCCGGGGGCCGGGCCGCGCCCCTTCCAGATCGCCGGCCTCCTGCGGCGTTCCTTCCCGGCGGCCGACTCGGCCGGCGCCCTGGTCCTGGCGAACAGCACGCTCAAAGCCCGCTTCGGCATCGACTCTTTCACCCAGCTCCTGGTCCGCGGGGCCGGCCCCGGGTTTGGCGCGCAACTGACCACGGCTGCCGAAAGCTATGGCCTGCAGGCGCAGTCGGCCGATGAGCTGGCCGATAACATCGGGCGCACCATTGCCCAAACGCTCCTGCTGTTCGGCGCGCTGACCGCGGCGGCCGGCGTGGTCGGCGCCCTCAGCATCGTCAACGCGATGAGCCTGAACGTGTTGGAGCGTACCCGGGTGATCGGCTTATTGCGGGCGGCCGGGATGACGGCCGGACAGGTGGCGCTCATGATCATGCTGGAGGCGGCGCTGGTCGGCCTGCTGGCCGGGGTGCTGGGCGTGGCCCTCGGCACCGGGCTGGGGTGGCTGCTGTTCGGGAGCGGGCAGATCAGCCAGGATGCGACTTTCCTGGCCAGCCCCTGGCTGCTCCTCCTGGTGCCCGCCCCGATGCTCCTGGCCGCGCTGGCCTCGCTCCGCGCCGCCCAGCGCGCAGCGGCCACGGCCGCCCTGACGGCCGTCCGCCACCCGTGAGAAGGGGGGCCCAGCATGGAGACCTTCCTGTTCACCGATATCCAGGGTAGCACCCGGCTCTGGGAGCAAGAACCCGCGGCCATGCATGTCGCGCTGGCCCGCCACGATAGCCTCGTGCGGGCGGCGATCGAAGCCCAGCAGGGCCTGATCTTCAAGACCGTCGGCGACGGGTTTTATAGCGCCTTCGCCCACCCCCTGGCGGCCCTGGTGGCTGCGCTCACGGCCCAGCGGGCGCTCCAACAGGAGCGTTGGCCCACAACGAGCCCGTTGCAGGTGCGCATGGCGCTGCACAGCGGCCCCGCCGATCGCCGCGATGGCGATTATGTGGGCCCGGCGCTCAATCGCGTCGACCGCCTCCTGGCGGCCGGGCACGGCGGGCAAATTCTGCTGTCCGCGGCCACCGCGGACAGCGTCCGCGCCCAGTTGCCGGCCGGCGTGACGCTGCGCGACCTCGGCGAGCGCCGCCTGAAAGACCTGGTGCGGGCCGAGCATATCTACCAGGCGCAGGCGCCCGGCTTGCCGGCGGACTTCCCGGCCCTGCGCTCGCTGGAGGCGTTTGCCCACAACCTGCCGGTGCAGCTGACGTCTTTCATCGGCCGGGCGCCGGAGCTTACCACGGTGAAGCGGCTTCTGGCCGGCAGCGCGCTGCTGACCTTGACCGGGTCCGGCGGCACCGGCAAGACGCGCCTCGCCCTGCAGGTGGCGGCCGACGAGCTGGACCGCTTCCCGGATGGGGCCTGGCTGGTGGAGCTGGCCGGTCTGACGGACGCCACCCTCGTGCCCGCCCTGGTCGCCCGGGTGCTGGGGCTGCAGGAGGAGCCGGAGCGCCCGCTGTTGACGACCCTGATCGCGCATCTGCGGGCCAAAACGCTGCTGCTGATCCTCGACAATTGTGAGCACCTGATCGGGGCCTGCGCCGCGCTGGTGGCCGCGCTGCTGCACCAGTGCCCCGATCTCGCCATCCTCGTCACCAGCCGGGAAGGGCTCGCCCTCGCCGGGGAAACCACCTGGCGCGTGCCTTCCCTGTCGTTGCCCGATCCGGTACAGTCGCTCACGCCGGACGGGCTGCGGGAGTATGAAGCCGTGCGGCTCTTTGTCGAGCGGGCGGCAGCGGCTTTCCCCCGCTTTGTGCTGACCCCCCGGAACGCCCCGGCGGTCGCGCAGATCTGCTGGCGGCTGGATGGCATCCCGCTGGCGCTGGAGCTGGCGGCCGCGCGGGTGAAGGTGCTGGCGCCCGAGCAGATCGCCGCCCGCCTGGACGATCGCTTCCGCCTGCTGACCGGCGGCAGCCGCACCGTCTTGCCGCGCCACCAGACGCTCCGCGCCCTGATCGACTGGAGCTGGGACCTGCTCCCCCCCCCGGAACAGGCGCTCTGGCGGCGCCTGGCCGTCTTCGCCGGCGGCTGGACGTTGGAGGCGGCCGAGCGAGTGGTCAGTCGTCAGTCGTCAGTCGTCAGTGACGAACGAGTAGGCAGTCGGCAGGATGCCGTCGGCAGGGACGACGCGGGGGCGGACGAGGGGTTGGGGGTTGGGGGTTGGGGGTT
>DATGEF010000078.1:0-2495 GCA_035310405.1 Chloroflexia bacterium
TGATATATGGCCGGCGGCGGCCGAGGCGGTGGGTGGAGCGGTCGCTCAGGGCGCCGACGATCGGCGGGATGACGAGCGCGACCACGGCCCCGGCGGCGACGACCAGGCCGAGGTAGAAGCTTTTCTGCTGGGTGATGTCGGCGGCGCTCAAGCCGGTCCGCCGCAGGATATCTTCCACCTGGATGGGGGCAATCAGGGTCAGGATCGAGCCCCAGAGCACGCTGAGGGCGAACCACATGGCGCTGATGGCGAACATTTGGCCGTGGCCCAGATACGGGGCGGGGCGGGTGCCGGCCGGGATCGCCTGGGGTGGGCCGGCAGGTAGTTCGACGGCCATAGGCGGCGCTCCTTGGAGGCGGGTAGGGACGGGTTGGGCGACCGGATATGGGCGTATTGTAGCACACGGCGGGCCCCGGCCGCAACCAGAGGTTGCTCTGGCGCTAAATTCCTGGTACACTGCCCATCCAGAGGAGGAGGAAGCCATGCGCGAGCAGTACACACTGGGCACGGTGGCCGGGCTGCGCTTGAGCGCGCGCCCGTCGGCCGTGGGGGGCAGCATGATTTTAGGGGTGCTGGGGAGCCTGGTGGCCCGGCGGCGGGGGCTGGCCCCCGGACGCGCCCTGGCCGCCGGGGGCGCGCTGGTGGGGCTACACTGGGCCGGCGAGCTGTGGCACCAACTGGGCCATGCCCGGGCGGCCCGCCGGACCGGCTATCCGATGACCGGGATCCAGCTGTGGGGGCTGTTAAGCGCCTCGCAGTATCCGCCCGCCGAGCCTGTGCTCCCGCCGGCCGTGCATATCCGGCGGGCGCTGGGCGGGCCGTTGGCCAGCGGGCTCCTGGCGCTGATCGCCGGGCTGGCCGCTGGGCGGGCCGGGCGGGGACCGGGGCGGGGCTGGCTGTGGTTCATCTTCTGGGAAAACCTGCTGGTGTTCACGCTGGGGGCGTTTGTGCCACTGGGCTTTAACGACGGCAGCACCTTGCTGCACTGGTGGGGCGTGCAGCGGCGGCAACGGCGATCCTGATGCGCCGCATCCTGGTGTTCGGGGCCACCGGCTATAGCGGGCGCATGGTCGTGGCCGAACTAGCCCGCCAGGGCCAGCCGATCGCGATCGCCGATCGCGATCGCGGCCGGCTGGATGCGCTCTACCCGGAGTTGGGCTTGCCGGCGGACGTGCCGTGCGCGGTCGCGGATGTGTTGCAGCCCGCCAGCTTGCCGCCCCTGTTCGCCGCCGACGTCGGGGCGGTGATTAATTGTGCGGGGCCGTTTACGCTGCTGGGCGAGCCGGTCGTGGCAGCCGCGATCGCCGCGGGGGCCCATTACCTGGACTTGAGCGGGGAGCCCCCGTACCTGGCGCGGATCGTCGATCGCTATGCCGGCCCGGCGCAGGCGCGCGGCTGCGCGGTCATTCCGGCCTGTGGCGTGGAGTACGCGCTGGCCAACTGGGTGGCGGCGCTGGCCGCCCGTGGGCTGGAGCCGGTGGACCACCTCTGGACCGCCTTCGGGCTGATAGGCAGCCGTCCCAGCAAAGGCACCCAGCGCTCTTTCTTTGTCGCACTGGCCCAGCCGGGGGTGGGTTGGCGAGGCGGCCGCCGGGTGCCGTATCCCCCGGGACGCACCATGCGCTGGGTGACGTTGCCGTCCCCCTTCGGCCGGCGCCTGGCGTTGAGCTCGCCACTCGGCGAGCTGTTGACGATCCCCCGCCATGTGCAAGTCACCACGATGGACAGCTACCTGGCCCTCCCGGCGGCCCCGGCCCTGGCTTTACGGATGCTCAGTCCATTCTTGCCGGTCCTGGCCCCGGGGGCCGGCCGGGTGCTGGAGCCCCTCACGCGCAACCCGCCGCCCGACTATGTCGAGCGATCGCAGTGTGCGGTGGTGGCCCAGGCGCGCAGTCGCCACGGGCGCCGGCGCGTGGTGGTACAGGGCCGGCAGGTCTACCGGCTCGCCGCGGCGATCGTCTGCTGGTGTGCTATGCAAACGTTGGCGCCCGCTTTTACCGCGCAGGGGGTTCTGGGCCCGGCCGAGGCTTTCGACCCGGCGACAGCGCTGCCGGCGCTGGCCCGTTATGGGGTCCGGTACGGCGTGTGGCCGGCGGCACGAGGGACTCGCAGCGCTTTATAGCAGCAGTGCCCCGGCCCGGTTGGCGGGCGGGGCCTGGGATGCGACCAGGAAGTGGGTGCGGACGTTGGGGTCGGGAATATTGGCCGCCAGCTGCTGGACGGTCCGCCGCGCCTCGGCAAAGGCCTGGCGCGCAGCAGACGGATGCCCGAGCTGCCGGCTCACCATGCCCAGCGCCCGCTGGATGCGCCAGCGCAGGGGGGGCTGGGGGGGCACCGCCAACGCAGCGTTGAGTACGGCGACCGCGTCCACCTCGCGGCCCAGCGCGGCCAGGGCCAGCCCCCGTAAGAGCCAGAGTCGCGGGATGACCGCGGTCGCGGTGAGATTGGGGGCCGTGGCGATCAGGCGGTCGGCAATGGCCAGGGCCTGCGCAGGG
>DATGEF010000079.1:0-6018 GCA_035310405.1 Chloroflexia bacterium
CGCGCCGCGATAGGTCTGCGGGTCACAACGGTAGTCCCGCCCGATGAGCGTGCCGACCTGTGGCACCTGGCGTAAGGGCAGCGCCGAGTCGAAATGCAGCGTGGGCCGATCGATCCCGATAATCACGGGCGGTTGCTCGGCGGCGAGGTCGGCGGCGGCGCGGCTGAACCAGGGCTCGGCCCAGATAAAGGTGAGCCAGTCGGCCTGCGGATCGCGGCTGGCGGCGTGGCGGCCGGCCAACAAATTCAGCTCTGGGGTGTCATAATAGATCCAGACCGCGTCGCTGGGGCGGCTATGCGCGTCGATATAGGCGACGAGGCCGTCCAGGTCGAAGCGCCGCCGGTCGGCGTCCAGGTAATAATCCGTGCCGGCGACCGCCGGATAGCGGACCAGCACCGGGACCTGGATGGCCAGGTAAAGGCCGGCCAGGACCAGGGCTAACATGCGGGCGTGGGCGGCGCGACCGCGCGCGGCCAGGGCGGCCAGCGCCAGGTAGAGGTAGCCGGTCGCCGTCAGGGCGACGAGCGGGATGACCGGGATCAGGTAATGCAACAGCCCTTGCCCGGGCAGATAGCCGAGGAAGACCAGCGGCCCGGCGAGCAGCAGGATGCCGAGCAGCCGCCCGGCCGCGATCGGGATGCGATCGCGCACGGCCCAGCGGGCGATCAGGGGCACCAACAGATAGAGCACCAGGAGCATGCCGGGCACGCCCAGCAGCATGGCCGCGCCGCGCACAAACAACGGCTCCTGCCGCACGGCGCCATACGCGCCGTTGAGATCGATCAGATTAAAGCGCAGCTCGGCCAGGGCGGGCGGGTTGAACAGGTACGGGCCCAGGACGAGCGCCACGGGCAGCGTCGCGCCCAGGCCAAAGGCCAGGCCGCCCCGCAACAGCCCGGTGGCCCAGGGGGCCCAGGGGGTGCTCTGGCGCGGCCAAAGGAACGGGAGACTGGCCAGGCAGAGCGGCCCGAGCAGCACGGCGCCCGGCTTGATCAGCACGGCGAGCGCCCACGCCGCGCCCGCGCCGGCCAGGCGCCAGTCGGCGGGCCGGCTCGCCGGCCGGGTGGCGCTGGCCACCAGCCCGTAGATCGCGACCAACAGGAACGGCGACTGGAAATACTCCAGCTTGGCCCCGAGGAAAAACTCGCCCAGGATCGTCGGCAGCACGAAATAGCCGGACCCGCTCGCGCCAAAGAGGGCCACGATCCCGGCGGCGGCCAGCCCGGGGAGCGGACTGCCCAGGAAGCGGTGCGCCAGCGCGACCAGCAGGCAGCCGGTGGCGATCAGGGCCAGCAGCACGAGGCTGCGCACCAGCAGGATCTCATTATGCGGGGCGACGAGGTCGGCCAGGAGATACGGAATCAGGCCGATTTGGGTTTTGGTTTCGCTGCGATAGGCGAAGGCAAACACGAAGGCGGTGATCGATCGCAGCCGGTCCGCCTGGAGCAGGTAGGCCGGCTCGTCGGTCGTCAGCATGCGGTTGGACAGCGTCGGCCAGCGTAGCAGCACCATGGTGACCGTGGCGACCAGGTAGGGCCACCAGGCCGCGGCCCGCACCGGCAGGGTGGCCGCCCTCGCCGGCGCTCGGGATGCGCTGGTGCCGGCCCCTGGCAGGTCAGGGACGTCAGGCCGATTGGGGTGGTCAGCAGGGGTATCCATAGTGTGGGGCGTATTATAGCAGTCTCCCGGATCCGGCGCAACTCTGGATCGGCCGCCTGGCCCCCCGAATCTCGGTCCGGCGCCCGATTGACAGCGGGCTGCCAGCTATGATATAACGTTCCTAACCAAAAGAAAGCGTTCAGTCGTCCGCCAGCGGCGATCAGCCATATACCACTACTGCGTGCTGCCCGCCGACCGCTGACCGCTGACCGCCGACGAAGAAAAGGCGTTGACGGAGATCCAGTAGCTCCGGGGCAGGCCCAGCCAGAGAGAGCGCGGGAGGTGCGAGCGCTTGGGGACCCCGGCCGCGAATTACCCTCCTGAGCCGGTGGCTGAGCGCGGCGATCGCCGCCCGTAGGCTGCTCCCGGGTGCGCCCGTTATCGCGCCCCGCGTCTCCGACGCGATGAGGTCTCCGGCTGCGAAGCCGGGGACGCAAGCACGGTGGTACCACGAGCCGGCCCCTGGCCCTCGTCCGCGCATAGGCGGACGAGGGTTTTTTGTGCCGCGCCCTGGGGGCGGCGGATCTGAAACTCGAAGCGGGAAGCGTAACGCCAATGCGATTTTGGTTGGGTGATGATTTGCTGGCCCAGGTGCCGGAATATATGGTGGGCGTCGTGGTCGCCCGGTTTGCCCGGCCGCCGGGCGACTCGGCGGCTGGCTGGGCCGCTGAGCTGCTCGCCGCCGCCGTCGCGGCTTTGCCGAGCCGCCTGGTGCCCAGCGAGTCTCCGGAGCCGGGGGCGGCCGTGCGTAGCGATCCGCGGGTCGCCGCCTGGCGCGACGCTTTCAGCCGCCTGGGCATCAACCCGCGCCGCTATCCCAGCAGCATTGAGGCCCTGGCGACGCGGGTGACGAAGGGTAGTGGCCTCCCGTCGCTGAACCCGCTTGTGGATCTGGCGAACACGGTGGCCTTGCGCCACCTGGTGCCGGTGGGCGCCCATGACCTGGCGGTGCAGACGGGGGACCTGGGCGTGCGCCTGAGTCGCGGAGGTGAGCCGTTCGGCGTGGGCGGGGCGGATGAGCGCGTGCCGGTAGGCGAGCCGGTCTATGCCGATGCGACGACTGTGCGCACCCGCCGCTGGGTCTGGCGGCAGGCCGAGGCGGGGCGTATCACCACGACCACGACCGAGGTGTTCTTGCCGATCGATGGATTCCGCGGCCGCACGGAATCGTTTGTGCTTGCTGCCGCCCAGGACCTACTCGATCTGTTGAGCAGCCTGAGCCCGCTGTCGCTGGCCCTATACCGGCTCGATGCCGATTGCCGATCGGTCGATCTAGGCGTGCTTCCGTCGGCAGGTAGACCCGATATCCGGACTTTGCCGGTCGCGTCCGACTTACGTGCTGAATTTACACGGCTGGCGGCATCGCCACCGGCCGAGAGAAGGGAGCTGTACATGGTGGACCAACCCCGATCAGGGGGGCCGGCGGCGCCCCCGGTCACGACCGACGATGCGGCGATCCAGGAAATACTGGAGCGCACCGTCGAGATCGTCGAAGTACGTGCCGACCTGGAGAAAGCCCTGCGCGCGGGGCAGCAATTGCGGGTCAAGCTGGGGATCGACCCCACCGGCCCCCGCATCCATATCGGCCGGGCCGTGACCCTGCGCAAGATGCGCCAGTTCCAGCGCCTGGGGCACCACGCGGTGCTGATCGTCGGCGATCTCACCGCGCAGGTCGGCGACGCCTCCGATAAGGACACGGAGCGGCCGATGCTCGACGCCGCCCAGGTGCGGGAGAATATGCGCAGCTATGAGCAGCAGATCGGCATGATCGTCGACGTGGCCCAGGCCGAGTTCCAGTACAACAGCACCTGGCTGAACGCGCTCACCTTCAAGGATGTCATCAATCTGGCCAAGCACTTCACCGCAGCGCAGATGATCCAGCGCGAGAACTTCCGCAACCGCTGGGAGGCGGGGGAGCGTATCGGCCTGCATGAGCTGCTCTACCCGCTGATGCAAGGCTACGACTCGCTGGCCATCAAGGCCGACGTCGAGCTCGGGGGCACCGACCAGCTGTTTAACGTGCTGGCCGGGCGCAAAGTGCAGGAGATCTACGGCCAGAAACCGCAGAATGTCCTGCTGATGGGCATGATCATGGGCCCCGACGGGCGCAAGATGAGCACCAGTTGGGGCAACACGATCTTCGTCAACGACGCGCCGGTCGACCAGTACGGCAAGGTCATGTCGACCAACGACTCGCTGATTATTCCCTACCTGGAGTCGTGTACCGATGTGCCCTTGCCTGAGATCCGCCGGCTGGCGGCCGATCTGGCGGCGGGCCAGGCGCACCCGAAAGAGGTCAAGAAGTTCCTGGCCTGGCACGTCGTCAGCCAGTACCACGGGATCGACGCGGCGAATTTCGCGCAAGCGGAGTTTGCCCAGGTGGTCGAGCAGCGGGGGGCGCCCAGCGACGTGCCCGGGGTCACCGTCCCGGCCGGGGAGACCCGCCTGGCCGACCTGCTGCTGGCGACCGGCCAGGCGCCCAGCAAAAACCACGCCCGGCGGCTGATCGAGCAGGGCGGGGTGGAGATCGACGGCGCCCGGATCGCCGACGTCAACGCGACCCTCCTGCCGCGGGACGGCATGCTCATCCGCTGCGGCAAGCGCAGCTTTGTGCGGCTGCAGGTGCGCTAGATCGACGGATGGCACAGACATTGCTCAACGACCTTCTGGCGTCGTGGCCGGATTCGATATTCATACCCCTGGAGGTAGCCTGCAATGGACACGGTAGCACGCACACGATCCGCCGGCCGGCAGTGGCCGCGGTCGACTCTGATTAGCCTGTTATTGGCGGGGAGCCTGGTCTTAGCGGCCTGTGATCTGGGTGGCGGGAGCGGATCGTCTGGTAGCGGGGTGTCTCAGCCCACCGCCGGCCAGCAACCGC
This sequence comes from Chloroflexia bacterium, assembly GCA_035310405.1. Lineage (GTDB taxonomy): Bacteria > Chloroflexota > Chloroflexia > QHBQ01 > JAICKM01 > JAICKM01. Next base: position 4,541 of record DATGEF010000079.1, read on the forward strand.
CGGCGGCCAACGGCGGGGGATTGCAGAGCGGGAATCCCCAGACTGGCGGCACCGGCAACGCGGGAGGCACGACCGGCGGCGGCACGACCGGCGGCAGCACCGGGGGCAGCACGACCGGCGGCAGCACGGCCGGGGGTAGTACCGGCAGCAGCACGGCCGGCCCGGCCGTGATCCCGGGCAACAGCACGGCGGCGTTTGGTAAGCTCGCGGCCGCCATCCCGGTGGCCGGAACCGATCCCTCACAGCAGCCGATCGTGATGATGGTGCAGAAGGCCGGGCCGGCTGTTGTGACGGTCGTCAACCGCGGCACCCAGCAAGGCTACCAGGTGGAGGCGCGGGGCAGCGGCGCGATCATCGATGCGCAGGGCTATATCGTCACCAACAACCATGTCGTTGAGGGCGAGCAGCAGCTGACTGTCATCTTCTCCGACGGCAAAACGCAGGCGGCCCAGCTGGTCGGGACGTCCCCGGCCAACGACCTGGCTATCCTGAAAGTCGGTGGGCAGATGCCCGGCGTGATCCCGCTCGGCGACTCGACCAAGCTCATGCCGGGCGAGGTGGTCGTCGCCATCGGCTCGGCCCTGGGCGAGTTCCGCAACACGGTGACCGTCGGCGTCGTCAGCGGGCTGCACCGCACGCTGGCCGAAAGCCAGGATGTGCAGATCCAAGACCTGATCCAGACCGATGCCGCGATCAACCATGGCAACTCGGGGGGCCCCCTGCTCAACCTGGACGGCGAGCTGGTCGGCATCAATACGCTGGGCGTGACCCAGGCCGGCCAGGGCGATATCGCCCAGGGCCTGGGCTTCGCCATTCCCTCCAAGTCGGTCAGCCTGGTGGCGGCCCAGATTATCAAGGGCGGGGGGACCGCGAGTGGCAGCGGGGGCACGGTGGCGGGGCGGCCGCGCCTCGGCGTGACCATCAAGCCGGTCGACCCGCAGCTCGCGGGCTATTATAATCTGACCGATCCCAACGGCCAGTTGCTCAGCAGCGGCGCCCTCGTCGTCGCCGTCATTGCGGGCGGGCCGGCGCAGCAGGGGGGGGTCCAGGTCGGCGATGTCATCCTGGCCGTCGACGATCAGCAGGTGACCGTCGACAACCCGTTGGGCGATGTCCTGACCAATTTCAAGCCTGGCCAAACCGTCACCCTGAGCGTGATCCGCAGGGGGCAGGCGGGGACGATCAAGGTGACTCTGGGCCAGGCGCAGTAAGGGAGTCGGGCGCCAGGATGCGCGGCCGCATTTCGGGCACGACTTCCAACACCTGCGCACAGACTTCGTAGCGGCCAAAGCTCGGCATCAGGTACGCGCCGGCGACCTTCTTATAGGCATACTGCAGAAGCTCCTGGGCCATGGCAATGCCCTCTTGCTTGCCATTGGCCCCGGCTTCGTGCATCCGCCGGCGCGCCCAGTCCGGGATGGTGATGCCGGGCACCTCGTTGTGCAGAAACTCGGCGTGCCGGCCGCTCTGCAGCGGCA
>DATGEF010000080.1:0-8556 GCA_035310405.1 Chloroflexia bacterium
TTCGAGGTCGGGTCGCCGGACGGGTTGTTGATCTCCATGCGGCTTTTATCGAAGTATTGCACGTGGTGGATATGGCCTGGCCCCTCGTCATAGATCTCGTTCAGGCTGCGGCCGGGCGCAGGGCCCCAATACCAGGCCCGCGTCGCCTGGTGGCTGGCGACCAGGAAGTCGGTGCGCCCCCAGACTTGCTCAAAGGCCGGGTCGGCGAAGGTATCCGCCGGGGGGGAAGCGGCGAGCGCCCGGCCGAGCAGGGCGCCCCCGACGCCGAGGGCCAGCAGGGCGCCGGCCAGTCCGATCTGCCCATCCCGTTGCCGCCGTGACTTCATAACGCCTCCTCCGGCTTGTGCCGACGCACCAGCGGCCGCGCATGTTTGCGCAGGCCCAGGCGCAGCTTGAAGAGAAATAGCAGGTTCTCCAGGCCGTTCTGGAAAGGAAAGAGCTTGCTTTCGCCGATGCGCTCTTCGTAGGTGATCGGGTACTCGGCGAAGCGATAGCGGCCGCTGGTTAGCGCCTCGATCTTGATCTCCTCCGAAAAGGGCATGCCCCGGCTGGTCAGCCGCAGGTGGCCGAGCATCTCGCGCCGGAAGATCCACATCCCCGACTGCGAGTCGTGCATCCAGGTGAGCCAGAGCAGCCGGGTCGTCCAGGTCAGAATCATGTTCCCCAGCCAGTTGCGGCGCCGCATGGCCTCGGGCTTCTGCAGCGGGAAGCGGCTGGCCGAGACGAAGTCGACCTGCCGCGCGAGCATCCACTCGATGATCGGCGCGATCGCTGTCGCAGGATACGTGCCGTCGCCGTCGAGGGTGGCGATAATCGCGCCGCGGGCCTCCGGCAGCCCCGCTTGATAAGCGCTGCCGTAGCCTTTGCGGGTCTCATGCACGACCCGCGCCCCGTGCTCCCGCGCGATCCGCGCGGTGCCGTCGGCCGAGTTATTATCCACGACGACGACCTCGTCGATATAGTCGGGCATGCGCTGCAGCACGGCGCCGATGCCCCGCTCTTCGTTGAAGCAGGGGATCACGACGGAAACGGTGAGACCTTTGTACACGGGGCCATCCTGTCGCTACTGATTGGTCGATTCTTGGCGCTAGATTATACCATGTTTGCTACAGCCAGGGGGGTAGGCATGGGGGGCCGGGCAGGCGGGGGGGCGCGGGCGGGCGCCGGCGGGCCAGCGCGCTGTTCCAGGCCGGGCGGCAGGCGGCGTAACGCACTACTATTCGATCCCGGTCGGCGCCAACCCCAGCTTTAGACGGATTTTATCTTGCACCTGGAAAGCGTCCGCTTCGTTGACCAGGCCGCGGTAGGCCCCGATCCGCTGGGCTGCGTCGCTATTCACGCGGTTTACTTCGGCCTTGAGCCCGGCTTTATAGGTTGCCAGGTAGGTCTGGACCAGCTTGCCCAATGCCGGATCGTGGGCCAGCAGATTCTGAATCGCGTCGCTGACCTCCTGGTTCGAGGCCGTTCCGTATTGCGTCTGGCAGTGGGTGTCGATGGGCTGCCAGGCCCCGGCCACCAGGGCGCTGTGCGTCGGGTCCCACCCGGCGACGGCCAGCGGATAGATCCCCGCCTCTGGGTGGGCGTCGGCCGTGAGGTAGTCCTGATTCTGCTGTCCCACAATCGCCATGCGCTGCTGGATCGCCTGTTTGTCGGTGACTTCCACCTTTATGAAGTGGTCGGTATAGCGGCCCTCCTGATTCGGATCGTGCGGGTCGCGCGGTTTCAGCATCCCGGTGTAGAGATTCTCGGCCCATTGTTGTTTGGCCTTTTTGTCGAATCCCTTATTCAGTTGCACCACCTGTTGCACCACCCCGCGGTTGAGTTTCTCGCCCAGGCTGAGATACAGACTCCCTTCGACGGCGGGCCGGCCGCTTTTTTGCAGGAGGGTCAGCACATGCCGCCCGATGCTGAACCATTGTTCGGCATGGCGGGCCTCGTGATAGGCGGTGCTCGCCATGTCATAGGCCGTGTCCTGGGGCACCGGGTCCGGGAGCCGGAGGCGATTCAGCTTGATCTTCCAATCTTTGGAGTGGAAGTTGCCCCGTTCGCCGGGTTCCAGGTCGGCCAGTTCCACGGGGGTAGGGGGAACGCGGTGCGCGGCCAGTTGGGTGTTGACCTGCGTTTCCATCAGGGTGCGGAAGGTGTCCCGCGGGGTCGTCGTCCCCACCCCTTGTTGCACACCCTTCACAAAAGCGGCGCGCGCCTTCTTTTTCGCGAGGCCGACCTCGCGTTGCACAGCCATGCGGGCGACCGGGATGGGGGGGTCTTCCTCCGACGGAGTCGCGCCGGGCACCGTATCGGCGGCGGGATCGGCGGTCAGCGCCCCACTCGGCAGGTGCGCCCCTTGCACGACCTCGGCGAGATCCTGGTCTTCGCTCAAGGCGTGGCGTTGGATGGGCACCGGCGGGCGGGCGGCCCGCGCGCGGATCACGGCCTGGTTGCCGACCACCCGCTGCAACTGGAGCAGCGTGGCCGCCTGGGTCCCGCCGTTGCCTCGGCCCGCCCCCGCGCGACTCAGCGCCAGCCGCGGGTAGTCCAAGCCGGGAGCCGCCGCAAGGGCGGCGGCGGTGGGGGCCGGCGTCGCCTGGGGAGTGGGGTGTTGGGTCAGAGCTGCGGGGGGGCTGATTGCTTCGCTCATTACTCCTGCGACTCCCTGTGCCCGCCTGGGCTGCCGCCAAGATGACCAGCTACGTGCCGGAGAGACGCAAGGAGACGGAAGCCGGCCCGGCATAGCGGCATCCTAGCATAGGGACCTGCGGCTGTCAAGGGCGGCCCGAGCGGTTGCGCCGTCTGGGTTTCGTGATATAATGGCATCAGTGACAAGTTAAGGAAATGAGATGGTTGTCAAGGGTCTAACAGCGCAAAATCGGCAGGGCATCCTCCTCTTCCGGCAACGGCGAGGGTGGCTGCCAGCGTGCTTTGAACAGATCCAACTCGGCAGCTTTGTCCACCAGGTAGCTGACGAGGTCCCACCCCGGCTGTTTTTGTACCGCTTGCGTGTAGTGGTATAGCGCCCGGAACACCATCTCCACCGAGACCGCCCCCAATGGTCGCCGACTGTGCGCCGCCACTTCGTCCGTCAGGTCGATCAGCACTCCATACAGCAGCCAACTCGCCCACACCTGCGTTTGGATGGCGTTGCCCGCTCCACTCCAGAAATACGCCAACCCCAACAAGCGTTTGACCAACTTGAAGGCATCCTCGATACGCCACCGTTCGGCGTACAGCAAGGGCATGTAGGCGGCGGGCAACGCCGCCGGCTCCAGTACATTCGTCACATAGCGCACCCACCGGGGGCCGACCAGGATTTCGACCAGGCGCATGCGGGTGTCCGTGGGCCGCGCTTCCCGTCCCAGGTAAATCAGGCTCTCGCGCACCGTCGCGCTGCGGTGCAGCACGCGCACCAGCCGATAGGCACAATTCTGCTTGACCCGGCTCAGAAACCAGATCTCGGCCGTCGCCAGTTCGTCAAAATGCGCGTAATTCCAGAAGCCCAAATCGATCAAGACCAGCAGGCCCGGGGTCAACGCGGCGCGGATGCGCGGCCAAAAGCGTTGGTCATGGGCACTGCTATCGGGTTCGTACCAGAGGTGCTGCGGCAGGCAGGTGGCGACATCCAGAACGCCGGCCATGCGCCCAGCCAACACCGGTCCCGCCCCCGCGCGCAACAGGCCCGCTTGGCGCAGCAGCCCATCCCGGGTCGAGCCATCGACGGAAACCACGCCGCTGAAATGACGCGCGGCCCAAACCAACACGGGAGCCACGCGGCGGGCGCGGGCGGCGGCGCGCGCGTGCAACTGCGGCAGGATCTCATCCAAAACCCCCTTGAAGAGGTGCGGCGGCAGGGTGCGCAGCCGCTCTTCGGCGGCTTGGAACGAGACGGGGGTGGGACTGGTCCAGAGCAGTCCTTCCTGGTTGAGACAGCGGACGGCCTCGCGGACGGAGCCGAGTTGCCGCCAGATGAGCGAGAGCACAAAGGCGACCATGACGGGCAAGGTCAGGATGCGCTGACGCAGGCCGGCGGCCTGGAAGGCGGCGACTTGGGCAAAGGTGGCGGGCTGCACCAGATCCTGAAGGCGGGCCACGACGTGATCCGCCGGGGGCGCACTGGGCAACCGGTGAGTGCGGTCGCGCTGGATGGCGCGCGTATGGCGCACGCTACTGGGTTGGCGTTTCCGTGAGGTAGGAGTTTTCATGCGTAATTGTACCAAATGGCGGGGTTCAAAGAGCTTGACAACGCCCACCAAACCTTAACTTATCACTGATGCTCTCAGGCATAAAAGTTTGATAAGAGATCGCCGATTCGGGGTGACAGCGAGCCGTACTATCGCGTATTGTTAAGCAGTGAGCGCACAGGATACGGCGGAGGCGTGGCGAACATGGTGAGCGTGAGAGAAGCGGTAGGAGGAGAGGCGCGGCCCTTCCCGTGGTGGGCGGTGGCCGGCTGGGCGGCGGCGGTGGCGGTGGGGCTGGCGGTGACGGCGCTGGGGCACTTTCCGGCGTTGTCGGTCTATTACTTCGGCGGCCTGTCGCCGGGGGACTATCGGGCCGACTGGCCGCTGTATGGGCGTGCCCTGGCCTTTACGGTCCTGGGCGGGCTGATTATAGGGCTGATTCAATGGCGCATTTTAGCCGCGCTGGGCGAAACCCTGACTTTTAAGCGGTGGCTGGGGATTCCGCTGGTCTGGCTTATGGGATGGGCCATGGTAATCTTCATGCATGGATTTACGCTCCAGGGCCAATTGGGGCGGATTGATTATGATCGTCGGGAGTTGCTACCGGAACTGGCGCTGATAGGCTGGTTTTATCCGGCGCTCATGCAAATCATCCTTCAGCGCGATCTACGCGCCCGCCGGGATCACCCTTTCGTCGCGCTCCTGACCCTCAGCGGCTGGGCAGTGGGCGGATTGGTCTACTGGTGGCTGCTGGATCGCTTCGGGAACGGGTTTACTAGCACCATACTGCTGGCGTTGCCCGCCGGTGCCGTCGTTGGTGGCTTGATCGGGCTGGGGTGGCGCTATGAGGCGCGATTCAGCGCCGGGGCGGGCCGCCTGGCCGCCCGGATCATCGGGCCGCCGATAGACGACCTGCCGGTATGGCCGGGCATAAATCCCCGGCCCCTGCTCGTGGACTGGACATTGGCCGGCCTGCTGGGCTGGCTGATCACGATGGGGCCGGCGCTGTGGGCGATGTACGGCATCAAGCCGCAATGGCACGGATCGGCGGCGGTGTCCTACGCGGCGACGGTTGGACTGGCCGGGGCGGTCCTGGCCGGGGCGGTCGCGGGCCGCATCCAGGCGGCGGCGTTACGGCGGCTCGGCGACCCGGCGGCGCGGGGCTGGGCAATAATCACGCTGGTCGCCTGGGTGGGCCAATGGCTGTTGGCGGTGCTGTTGCCGGTGGCGCTCGTCGATCATTACCAGCCGCCGACCGGCGACGCGGTGGGGTTTATTGCCTGGATCGCCGGCGGCTTGGTATTTGCCTTGATCCAATCGGCGGCCTTGCGCCGGCCGGGTTGGCGGGGCGCTTGGGGCGTGCTGGCGGCCATTTCCATCCTCACGGCGTTGCTCTACCTGATCCTGTTCCCGACTACTGCCGCCGGCTGGCAGGCCGGGCTGCTGGCGACCGCGCTCGTCGGGGCGGGCGGCGGGGTGGGAGCCGGGCTGTTGCTGTATTACGTATTAGTCACTCCGGAGCCGCAGGTCGAGCCATCCGCCTTTCCCGGCCCACTAAAGGCCGAACCGTGGATCGCCGGGGGCGCGGGCCTGGCGGGAGCCGGGATCTTGCTGGCTCTGGCCTCCCAGCTATGTGTAGACAGCCACTGCCGGGCGACCATTCCGCCCGGCCCGGCGGTACACTGGGCCGAACAATTGCGCGTGGCCCAGGAGGCGGCCGCTACGATGGAACCGGAAGCCATCTTGATAGCAGTGACGGCCCAGCCACGCGCAACCGCCGGAGCCGCGCCGGATCAGGTCCCGGTGATCGTCGCTTTCCACTTCTACAGCCCCGCCGGGCGGGCCGCCGAAGGGCAGTATTCCGGGTGGGGCGACATGACCGTCGGCTTTGCCGATACCGACCTCCAGGGCACGCTACGGATCAACCGCGACGATCAGAGGATCGAGGATTACGGCGCGACCGGCCACAGCAACGCCCAGGCCGCGTTACCGCTGGTACAGATCGGGCCGCGCGAGGCCCTGGCGCGGGCGCGGGCCGCCCGGCAGGGTGCGCTCGCCGGGGCGGGGCCGGCCAGCGATGCAACCGCCGAGGCGCGCTTGCTGCTGGCCGTGCCTATGGGATCGCTATCGTCCGACCAGGCGCTGAGGCGCGTCTGGCGCGTGCAATATGATAACCCGGCGATGGAATTCGGAGTGGATGCCGCGACCGGCGAGGTGATGCGGCTCGACAAACCGGCCTCTTTGCATTAGGATTAGGCATCAGGATCAGCCATACGCACGAATGGATTGAAGGGAGACTCCAATGCCGCAAATCTCGGCCATGGGTTGGCGTTTCCGTGGGATAGGAGTTTTCATGCGCAATTGTACCAAATGGCGGGGTTCAAGGGGCTTGACAACGCCCACCAAACCTTAACTTGTCACTGATGATATAATGGGTTCCAACGCCAACCCCGATCTCTTGCTTTGCCTCTGGAGCCTGATGACCATACTGGAAAGGCCGCCGATCGTGGACAACACGGATTCCGCAATCGCCGACGACCAATACTATCTGCGCAACCCGCGCACCGCGTGGCAGCTGATGGATGAGGGCGGGATGATCCTCAATTTACCGGCCCAGGAGCTGACGGCCACCAATACGACCGGCGGCCTGATCTGGGAGGAGTTGGCGGCGCCGCGGACGGCCCGCCAGTTGAGCGACGCCCTGGCCCGCGAGTTTGAGGTGACGCCGGACGCGGCGCTGGCCACGGTGCGGCCTTTCCTGGCCACGCTGCTGGCCCGTGGCCTGATCAGCCCGGTGCCCAGCGCCGCCCGCCCATGAGCGACGTCCTGGCCCTCTGCGTGGCCGGGCACCGCTGCCGGGTGCACTGTGCCGACCCCGCTTTCCGGGTCCAGATCGCTGCCCGCTACGCGCCCTTTCGCGATCCGGCCCCGGCCGCGGCGCCTGACCTGACCCTGGAGGTCACGGTGCGTCCCGCCCTGATCGCCGTGGGCTGGGAGCCCCACTTTATCACGCACCCGGGCGCGGCGCCGCTGCCCGCGCCGGCCGATTACGAGCCGGCGCGGGACGGCCCCCTCGCCGGCTACGCGGTCTGGCCGGTGGCGGGCGGGCTGCGCCTGGCCGCCGAGCAGACCTTGCGGGCCGAGCTCGACCTGGCGGGGCGGCACGGCTGGATCGTGCTGGCGCCCGCCCTGAGCCTGTTCCATACCGCCTTGCGCCAGTTCCTGGCCTATCTGCTGCCGCTGACCACCGGCTGTTTGCTCCACGCCTCAGGCGTGCTGCTCGACGGCCGCGCGGCCGGCTTCTTCGGCGTCTCGGGCAGCGGCAAGTCGACGATCGCCCGGCTCGCGCCCGGCCCGGTGCTGACCGACGAAACCCTGGGGCTGACCCAGGCCGGCCCCCGCTGGACGGCCCATAGCACGCCCTTTAACGGCGATTATGACCCGCCGCCCGCGCCGGTGGCCGCCGCCCCCCTGGCCGGGCTCTTCCACCTGGCGCGGGGGACCCGGGACCAGGCGGTGCGCCTGCCCTGGCATGCCGCTGTGCAGGCGCTCAGCGGATCCTTGCTCTACCAAGTCGACGACCCCGCGTACCAGGCGGCGTTACTGGCACAGGTCTGTCGCCTGGCGCAGGACGTGCCCTGCTACCGGCTCGAATTCCGTCCGACCCCTGCGGTCTGGGCGTCGGTCGCGGCGGCGCTGGCGCCCCCCTGAGGCCCCGGGCCGCATCCTCCACGCCGGGGGCCCGCAGGGGGGGCCGCGGCCCGAATATTGCAGATCCTGCTGACGAGGTGGTACGGCCGCCAGGAGGAAAGCGATGCCGGTAGCAGGCCAATCCAGGGTGCAGGTCCAGACAGGATCGGCCGGTCCCGCCGGCCGGCGGGTGAAATTTGCCCGCCTGGTGGTGCTGGCGATCTTCCGGCTGGTGTTCCGGCTGCGCGTCGTCGGGCAGGCCCAGGTGCCACGCAGGCCGGTGATTATCTGCGTCAACCACCTGGGCTGGACGGACGCCTTCCTGGTGCTGTTGCTCCTCCCGGCCGAGCCGCGCATCTATGTGCTGGGCGAACGGGCGGGCGTCTTGCGCGATCGGCTGCACATCTGGGTGATCCGCACGCTGGAGATCATGATCCCCCTGGATCGCGACAAGCCGCGCGAGGCCTTGCGGGTGATGGCCGATGTGCTGGCGCGCGGCGGCTCCTTGATCATCTTCCCAGAGGGGCAGCTCGGTACCGTGGAGGGCACGATCGGCCCCTTGCAGCCGGGCGCGGCCCACCTGAGTCTCCAGACCGGGGTGCCCTTGTTGCCGGTCGGCCTGACCGGCACGCGGGAGCTCTGGCTGCGCCGCCGGCTGACCGTGCGCATCGGGCCGCCGATCGCCCCGGCC
>DATGEF010000081.1:0-4279 GCA_035310405.1 Chloroflexia bacterium
CTTCTTGCCAGGACTGGAAAACCTCGTCGCCCACCTGCAGGCGCGGGACGGCGCGGCCGGCCGGCCGATCGGCCGGCGGCAGGTCGGCGAGCGGCGGGTCGAGCGCGGCGACGATACGGTCCTGGATCTGCAGGAAACGGACGCGGACGTCGATCCGCGCGCCGGCCCCGTCCGCGATCAGGCACTCGGTGTGCATGGTCCAGGCGTCGGTGCCCCCCTGGGCCGCGCTATAAGCCTGCGGATAGACCCCGCCGAAGGACCACCGCTGGCGGTTCTTCACCGACGAGGGCCGGTAGGGGTAGAGGATGTAGCCCTCATAGAGCACCGCGCGGGCGACCTGCTCGGCCCGCGCCAGGCTCCGGCTCGGCGGGGGGGCGGGGACCGGCGCGGGCGGGGGCGTGCTACCGGGCGGCATCATGACGCTCCCCTTCCTCGGCCGGCAAGAGACTCTCCAGCGTCTGCTCCCAGGTGGGCAGGCCGCCGCGGATCTTATAGCGATACAGGCGGTCGAACACATCCGCCCGCAGACACAACCAGGCGCTATTCGGGTAATAGAGGTCCATGAGCTGCTTCCAGATGGTGACCGGCAAGCGGAAGGTGGCTTCCTTTTCCCAGGGGATCTGGGCGATCTGCAGGGCGCCGCCGGCGGTCTCGTAGAAGATCGTGCCGCTGAAGAGCAGCAGGAGCGGCACCTCGCCGTCCTCTAAGGCGTAGAAGTACTTGGCCGCGGCGACGTTGAAATCATAGGTGCAGGGCACCGGGAGATCGACCGTCGTGCTCCCCGTGAACGCCGGCACCCCCAGGTGCGCATGCGTCCAGAGCATGCTGTGCATCGTCTTCCCCCAGCGCTCCGGCTCGCCGAACAGATCGCGCAGCTCCTCGTGTTCGGTCACTGCGTAGCGCCGGCGGAGGGGCTCGATGCGGATCTGGCACTGCAAGGTGACCGCCTGGATCGGCTCGTCGGGCGGCGCGTTGGCGATCTGCAGCTGGAAGGCCAGCAGCGGCGCCGCCGCATAGGGCACGGCCGCGGCGCCCGCGATCGCGAAACTGAGGTCAGGCACGGGCGTCGCCCCGCTCCGGGGCCGGCGCGGCCGGCCCGCCGCAGCGCTGCTGCAGCTGGGCGAAGAAGCCGTCGATCTCCCGCCAGACGTCGGCCCCGCCCGAGAGGCCGCGCCAGCCCACGCGGATCAGCCCGACCAACCGGTAACATTCGTCGATCGGCACCAGGTAGTAGTCCTGGTGCCCGCGCACCCGGTTGACCAGCAGAGCCTCGACATCCGGCAGCATCTCGGCCAGCACGGGGTTCTCGGCAACGATCTCAGTCCAGGCCTCCAGGGGGAGGAGGGATTCCGTGGGTCCCGCCGGGCTCGGGTAGAGCGCCATCACTCGCGCCTCGGCACTGTTGGTGAAAAAAAAGGCCATCCCGACCGGGATCAGCAAGGCATCCCACTGCCCATCGGTCAGGCGGAAGTCGGCGAGCGCTTGCCGGCGCCGGGAGACCCGCCGGTAACGCGTGCCTTCCTGGCTGCTGAAGAGGAGCGCGCAGGGGTCGCAGGCACACAGCAGCTGCCGGGTCTGCGGGTCGAGCAGATGCTGATGCTCGGGGGCCAGCGGGACGGCGCAGAGATCGCACCGCTCCGCGGGCTGGCGCGGGCGCACAAACCGGCGCAGGGTGCCGAAAGCGTCCGGCGCCGGGGGAGTCGGATTCTGATTCATGGTCGCTCCGGGCTCATCGGGCCAGGGCCGGGAGGGCCACCTTGACCTGGCCCTGCTCCGTGAGGAGCGGGATCGGCTCCAGGTGCAAATCCGGGCGATCCAGGCCCCGCCCGGCCCGCAACACATCGTAACTGTTGCCGCAGCCGGCGCAGGTGAGGGCCGGAGCGGCCAGCCGGGCGCCGTCGAGGCCCTGGCTGCAGGCTGGGCAGATCGCGCCATAAGCGTAGAACTGGCCGCCCACCCGGCAGAAGCAGACCACGGCGCCCGCCACGTCGAGCGTGCGCACGGAGTCGGTGCCGAGCCCGCTCAAGTCGGCCACCCGTTCCCAGCGGCTGCCGGCGGGCGGCGACGGGCGGCGGGCCGGACCACCAACCTGCGTGAGCGGGATGAAGCCGGCCGGGGGGGCCGGGGGGGCCGGTTCGACGACCCCCTCGACGACCAGACCGGCGATGTCCGGGGCGAACTCCTGGATCGCCTCTTCGATGGCCAGCTGGAGCGTCATGGCCGACGAGGGGCAGCCATGGCAGCTGCCCTGGAGCCGCAGATGCACCGTGCCGTCGGCCACGCCGAGCAATTCGACGTTGCCCCCGTGTGATCCGAGATAGGGGCGGACCTTGTCCAGGGCCTGGGTGACCCGCGTCTCCAGATCCGCCGGATGGAGTCCGTGCAGCAACAAGAGGCGCGCGACCAGGGGGTCCGCGGCGCACGTCGTGATCAACGCCTGGCCGGCGGGACCCGAGTCCCAGGCGAGATCTAAGATGCGCTCCAGGCCGGCGCCATGGAGCTCCAGGGTCGCCTGGAGGAGTTCCGTGGCGCCGGTGCGCGCAGCCGGGTCGGGCCAGGTCTCGATCGCCTCGACCAGGCCTTCGATGCGGGCGATTTGCCGTTGTAGCTCTTGTTCATGCACCATAGCCGCGCCGGTTCCTTCCTACGAGTAGAGCGTCGGGTGGATCTTAGGGCTGGGCGCCCGGCTGGTGCCCGAACATCGGCGAATGGTTCATCTGGATGAGCTTGCCGTCGCCCAGGTACATATGGACGCCGCACGGCAGGCAGGGATCGAAGCTGCGCACGGCGCGCATGATGTCGATGCCCTTGAAGTTGTCCGGCCCGTTCTCCTCGAAGATCGGCGTGTTCTGCACGGCATCTTCGTACGGCCCCGGCGTGCCGTAGCTATCCCGCGGGTTGGCGTTCCACGGCGTGGGCGGATACGGATGGTAGTTGGCGATCTTGCCGTCGCGGATGACGACATGGTGCGAGAGCACGCCGCGCACGGCCTCGTGGAAGCCGCAGCCGATCGCATCGCTGGGCACTTTGAAGTCGGACCAGACGGCGGTGCGGCCCGCGCGCAATTCCGCCAGGGCCTGCTCCACGAAGTAGAGGGCCGCGGCGGCCGCATAGGCCTGGAAGTAGGTGCGCGCCCGGTCCCGCTCGATGGCGTTACTCCACTGGGGGATCTTCCACTCGAACTCGACCTCGGGCTTCATCGCCGTCTGCGGCAGGTAGATTTTGACGCTGTGGCCGGTCGCCTTGATATAGCCGATGTCGACGATCCCGGCCAGGGCAGTCGCCCAGAAGCGGGCGATCGGGCCGCCGCCGGTGTCGAGCGCCAGGTACTTGTCCGTGCGCTGGTCATACCAGCGCGGGGACATGACCCAGGTATAATGGCCGGAGAAATCGCGCTTCTGCGGCCGGGGGATGGTCGTCTGGTTCCAGGGATGGCGCTGGTCCACCGGGTTGCCCAGCGGATCGTTCTTGACGAACGTCTCGGCGTTCGCCCAGTCGTCATAGTAGGAACTGCCGAGCAAGATGCGGATGCCCAGGTTAATTTGCACCAGATCGTTGGTGACCAGCTCGCCGTCGACGATCACGCCGGGCGTGACGTACATGGCCCGGCCCCACTTGGTCATCGTCTCATAGCGGTAGTCGCAGACGTTGGGGTCCTGGAAGGAGCCCCAGCAGCCGAGCAGGATGCGGCGCTCGCCGACATGCTCGTAGCCCGGCAGCGCCTCATAGAAGAAGTCGAACAGGTCGTCGTGCAGCGGGACGACCTTCTTCATAAACTCGACGTACTTCATCAGGCGCACGAGGTAGTCCGTGAAGAGCTGAATCGTCGGCACGGTGCCGACGCCGCCCGGGTAGAGGGTCGAGGGGTGGACGTGGCGGCCCTCCATCAGGCAAAACATCTCGCGCGTCATGCGGCTCATCTGCAGAGTCTCGCGGTAGAACTCGCCCGTGAAGGGGTTGAGCGCGGTCATGATCTCGGCGATGGTGCGGTAGCCATGGTCGCCGGCGTGGGGCGCGGGCGTCACCTGCGCCTTTTCCCAGACGCTGGGGTTGGTCTCCTTGACCATTTGCTCGCAGAAGTCGACGCCCACCAGGTTGTCCTGGAAGATATTGTGGTCGAACATATATTCGGCGGCTTCCCCGAGGTTCACGATCCACTCGGCCATGGCCGGAGGACGAACGCCGAAGGCCATGTTCTGCGCGTAAGTGGCACAGGTGGCGTGATTGTCACCGCAGATGCCGCAGATGCGGCTCGTAATGAAATGAGCATCGCGCGGGT
>DATGEF010000082.1:0-28309 GCA_035310405.1 Chloroflexia bacterium
TAATTCATCACCTCTTCCACATCGTCGCGGAAGCGGCTGACGGCTTCGCCCGCCGAATCGGGCAGCGCTTGCCGGCCCGGGCCGTCCAGGATGCGGGCCAGCATGTTTTTCCGCAGCACGGCCTGCCCGCCAAACCAGAAAGTGGCGAAAGCGTAGAACGAGGCATAGAACGCGGTCATGCGCCCCGCCTCGGCGACCAGCAGGAGCGTGATCAGGGTCCAGACATTGGGGCCGGCCGGCGCCTGGCCCGTCAGCGCATCGAAGAAGGCGCGCAGCACCAGCCCGTAGGCCAGCGGCAGCCCGGCGAACAGGGACCAGAGCCCGAGGTTGGCCAGGAAGATCCCGGGGCGGACGGCCACCAGACCCCAGGCGAGCCGCGCGGTGGTCATGCCGGCACCTCCTCCAGCCCGGTCTGCAACAGTTCATAGAAGCGCGAGCCCTGGTCCCGGGCGACCTGCGCGCGCGGCCCATACTCGCGGATACGGCCCGCGTCGAGGACCAGGATGGCGTCGGCACGGGCGATGGTGCCCAGCCGGTGGGCGATGATGATCGCTGTGCGCCCGCGCAACAGCCGGTCGATCGCGTGCTGGATCAGGCGCTCCGTGGCCGGGTCGAGCCGGGATGAGGCCTCGTCGAGGATCACCAGGCCCGGATCGCGCAGGAACACGCGGGCGAAGGCCAGCAGCTGGGCCTGGCCGGCAGAGAGCCCACCGCCGCCCGCCTCCAACTCGGTATCCAGGCCGGCGGGCAGCTTCTGGTACCAGCGATAGAGCCCCAGATCGCGCAAGACCTCGTGGATGCGAGCGTCCGGGATGCCCGGGTCGAACAGGGTCAGGTTATCGCGCACGCTCGCGCGAAACAGCTGCACATCCTGGGTCACGATGCCGATCTGCTGTCGCAAGTAGTCCAGCCGCAAGGTCTGGATGGCGACCCCACCGAGCCGGATCGTCCCCTGTTGCGGGTCATACAGCCGCAGCAGGAGGCGGCTGAGCGTGCTCTTGCCGCTGCCGGTGCGCCCGACCACGCCCAGCACGGTCCCGGGCGCCAGCCGGACGGTGATCGCGCTGAGCACCGGATCGCCGCCGGGATAGGCAAAGGTCACGCCGTCGAAGGCGACGGCCAGCGGGCCCGCGGGCAGATCGTCCCGCGGCCCGTCCGTGATAGCGGGAGCGAGCCGGGTGAGCTCCTGGATGCGGATCGTGCTGGCGCTGGCTTTTTGCAGGTCTTGCAGTTGGTTCGTGATCTGGTCCAGGGGCCGCCGCAACGTGTCGGTATAGGCCAGGATCAGATAGACGGTGCCCAGGCTGATCGCCCCGGCGTTGAACAGGGTCGCGCCCAGGGCCATCGCCAGGACGTAGCCCAACGTCCAGAGCCCGACGCTGAGCAGGACCACGACGGCACGCATGAGGAACGCCCGGCGGCCCTGGTCGAACAGCTCGCGCATCCGTTCATAGAGGCGGCGCATGACATAGGCGTTGGCCCCATTGGCCCGGATATCGTCCAGGCCGGCGAGGCGCTCTTCGAGGAAGCCGAACAGGCGCGCGCTGGCCTGGCGCTCGTCCGTGGAGGCCGCCACGCCGATGCGGCGGCTGCGGACCAGCACCACCAGCGCGCCGGCGGCAAAGGCCGTCAGGGCCAGACCGACTCGCGCATCCTCGCGCCAGAGCATGATCAGCACGCCGACGAGCAGGACGAGGTTGCCCACCACGAGCAGCACAAAACGCGAGAAGAAATTGGCCAGGGCGGTGACGTCGCCGTCGACCCGCTCCAGGAGCTCGCCCGGGGTGCGCGTGTTGTGGAAGCCCATGTCGAGCCGCAAGAGGTGCAGCGCGAGGTCGGCGCGGAGGCGGTTGGTGGCCGTCCAGCCCAGATCTTCGGCCACATAGGTCTCGGCGACCGCGATCCCCTGGGTGCAGAGGGCGACGACCAGGAAGAGGCCGGCGATACCAGCGAGAGTCTCCAGGGGCTGCCGGGCCAGTGCCGCGTCGATGAAGGTCCGCAAAATCAGCGGATTGGTGAGCTGCAAGCCGATATTGGCCAACAGGAGGGCCGCCAACAGAGCCACCTTGCGCCGCTGGGGCGCGAGGTAGGTGATCAGCAGGGCGCCCTGGTGGTGGGCGTCCTGCGCTGGTGTGCGTGGCATGCTCGGTCTCCCGCGGGCCCCTACGACGGCGGCGATCAGTTCGCGGCCCTGCTTGATCCTACCGCAGCCCCCCGGGATCGGCATCAGTCTGGAGCCCGCACCTCCGTCCGTCTCTGGGTGTATCTCGCGCGAGCCATCTCCAATCCAAAATCCAAAATCCAAAATCCGCAGACGCGGGGCCGAGAAGGGTGTATAATTGGCGCAGGGGGCCGGGCGCGGGGGGCGCAAGCGGGGGGCTCTGACGGGAGGGCGAGGGCGAGGGATGGTGATGGCGAATCCGAATCTGCCGGCCGTGGTGCTGCCGGGGCCGGCGCCGGGGGGCGGGCCGCATAACCTGCCCGTCCAGCCGGCGCGCCTGATCGGACGGGAGCGGGAGATGGCGGCGCTCACCACCCTCCTCCGGCGCCCGGCGGTGCGGCTGGTCACGCTCACCGGCGCGGGCGGGACGGGGAAAACCCGGCTGGCCGTGCAGGTGGCCCTGGAGCTGCTGCCCGCGTTTGCCGATGGCGTCTATTACATCGCCCTGGCGCCGATCCGCGATCCCACCCTGGTCGCGTCCACCGTGGCCGAAGCCCTCGGCCTCACGGAGGCGGCCGGGCAGGCGATCGGCGAGCGCTTGCGCGACCACCTGGCCGGCAAGCAGCTGCTGCTGGTCCTGGATAATTTTGAGCAGATCCTGGCCGCGACCCCCCTGCTGGTCGATCTGCTGGCGGGGGCCCCGCAGTTGAAAATCCTGGTGACCAGCCGGACGGTGCTGGCGGTGGCCGGCGAGCAGGATTTTGCGATCGCCGGCCTGGCGGTGCCGGCCAGTGACACGCTCCCGCCGACGATCTTGCCCACGATCCCCGCCGTGGCCCTCTTTATCGAGCGCGCGCGGACCGCCAACGCCGATTTTATGCTCACGGCCGAGAATGCCGCCGCGGTCGTGGCCCTCTGTGGCCGGCTCGACGGGCTGCCGCTGGCGCTGGAGCTGGCCGCCGCGCGCAGCAACATCCTGTCCCCCCCGGAGCTGCTGGCGCGCCTGGGCGGGGCCGAGCCGCGATCGCTCCAGCTGCTGACCGGCGGGTCCGGCGCGCTGCCGGCGCGCCAGCAAACCTTGCGCGCCGCGATCGCCTGGAGCTACGACCTGCTGGAGCCGGCGGAGCAACTGCTGTTCCGCCGCCTGGCCGTCTTCGTCGGCGGCTGGACGCTGAAGGCCGCCGAAGCGGTCGCCGGCGGCCAGGGGCCGGATCGCCTGCTGCCCCCGCTCCCGGGGACGCCCCAGCCCCTCATCCTGCTGCTGGCGGCCCTACTGGACAAGAGCTTGCTGCGCCAATCGGACGGCGACGACGGGGTCACCCGCTTCTGGATGCTGGAAACCATCCGCGAATACGCCCTGGAGCGGCTGACCGCGAGCGGCGAAGAAGAGGCCCTGCGTCGCGCCCATACCGCGTATTACCTGGCCCTGGCCGAGGCCGCCGACCTGGAGTGGACCGGGGGTGCGCAGGATGTCTGGATGGCCCGGCTGGAGCAGGAGCATAATAATCTGCGGGCGACGCTCCATTGGGTGGACGACCACGGCGATATGGAGACGGCCCTACTGCTGACCGGGGCCCTCTGGCGCTTCTGGTGGACGCGCGGCTATCTGAGCGAGGGGCGGCGCTGGCTGGAGGACACCCTGGCCCGCAGTGCGGGGATGCCGGCGACGCTGCGGGCCAAAGTGCTGGATGGCGCCGGCTTGCTGGCGCGCGATCAGGGGGATCTGGCCCAGTCGCTGGCCTGGATCGAGCAGAGCCTGGCCCTCTATCGCGAGATCCCGGACGTTGAGGGGGTCGCCAACGCCCTGGACAATCTCGGCTGGACCCGACTCTTCCAGGGCGACGAGCTGGCGGCGGCGCAGGCCGGCGAAGAGAGCTTGGCCCTCTACCGCGCGCGGCATAACCAGTATGGCATTGCCAGCGCGCTGCACCTCTTAGGCTGGATCGCCATGAGCCGGCAAGATCATACGCAGGCGGCCGCCGCGTTCACCGAGAGCCTCGCGCTGGCCCGGCAACTGAACAACCGGCGCACCGTGGCCAGTATCCTGAACAGCCTGGGCGAGGTCGCCCGCCTCCAAGAGGACTATGGGCCGGCCGCCCTGCTCTACCGCGAAAGCCTCGCCCTGAACCAGGAGATGGGCAGCAAGCGCGGCGTGGCCATGGCCTTACATAATCTGGGCTATAGCGCGCACCACCAGGGCGATCTGCCGCAGGCCGCGGCGTACTTCATGGAGAGCCTCCAGCTGTTCCGGGATCTCGGCAACAAGCGGGGCATCGCCGAGTGTTTGGCGGGCCTGGCCGGCTTAGCCGGGGCCGCCGGGCAGACCGATCGGGCGGGCCGCTTGTTCGGCGCCGCGGAGGCACTGCTGCAAGCCATTGGCGCCCCGCTGCAACCGGCCGACCTCGCCGAGTTCGAGCGCAACGTGGCGCGCGCCCGCGAGGGCGGGGATGCGGCGACCTGGCAGGCGGCCTGGGCGGCCGGGCGCGCGCTGTCCGTCGAGGCCGCCATCGCCTATGCTATCCAGCCAGCGCCGGCCGGCTGAAAGGAGAAGAATCGTATGCCGCCCCTCCGCCTGCCTCCTGAGGTGGAAGCCGTGCTCGGCGGGTTCTTTACCTGCGAGTTCACGACGCTGACACGCCAGAGCCAACCCCTCACCTGGCCCACCCTGCCCTACTACGACCAGGCCGCAGGCCGGCTGATTATCACGGTGTCGATTGCCTTCCCGGTGAAAGCCGAGAACGCCCGGCGCAACCCGCACGTCGCGATGCTCTTCTCCGACCCGACCGGGTCGGGCTTGAGCGACCCGCCCGCGGTGCTGGTGCAAGGCGAGGCCACGGTCCAGGAGCTGCTGGAAGCCACCCCCTGGTCGTGGGAGCTGTTTCGGGTTTCCTCCCGCCGGCAGCCGGATAGCCGCAAATATCTGGCCAATCCGCTCACCCGGCGGCTGTTTAGCTTCTATTTCCAGCGGATCGCCCTGCTGGTCCAGCCGCGCGAGATCTACGTCTGGCCGCATCGCGACTTCACCCGGCCGCCGGATCGCCTGGGGGTGCAGTATGTGGAATAAGCAATTGGCCGCCGCCGCGCGGGCCTACTCGACCGGCATCCTGACCACGGTCGATGCCGGCGGCTATCCCGTCAGCGTCCGCTGTTCCCCGGAGCTCGACGACAGCCAGGAAGTGATTACCTTCCGCGATCTAGCGCCGCCCGCCGCCGGGTGGGAGGGCCCGGCCTGCTTGCTCTTCCACCGCCATGACGCCCGCCTGGAACAGCAGTATGAACTCCTGATCAAGGGCCGGGTGGCGCCGGGGCCGGCCGGGCTGGTCTTGCGCCCGGAGGGCTGGCTGACCGGCACCGGCAGCGCGCAGACCGACCGCATGCCGCACGCCGGGGCGCCCGGCGACCTGATCCGCTTTCTGCTGCTGGGCCGGCGCAAAGCGCGCGAATACCTGGCCAAGCACCAGGAGCGCTGGCCGCCCCTGGACTTCGCGGAAATGCTCCGCCAGCTGGATAAGCCGTAGGCGCTCGTCGGAGACGCCGGCCCACAACTGACGATCACGGTGGTGCCGGACTCGGGGACCGGCCAACTCCTGGGGCTGGCGGGCACGATGGCGATCACCATCGCCGATGGGCAACATAGCTACGACTTCGAGTATACCCTGGCCGACGCCCCGTAAAACCCCCTAAAATCCGAGCTTTTCGCGGAGGACGGGCACGAGATCCGCGATCGGCACGCGGATCTGGGCCATCGAGTCGCGCTCGCGGATGGTCACGGCGTGGTCGTCCAGGCTGGCGAAGTCGACCGTGACGCAAAGGGGCGTGCCGATCTCGTCCTGGCGCCGGTAGCGCTTGCCGATCGCGCCGCCCGTCTGGTCATATTGGGTCATCCAGTGCTTGCGCACCGTCGCGTGGATCGCCTGGGCCAGCTGCGTCAGCGGCTCCTTCTTGGACAGCGGCAGGATCGCGACTTTGACCGGCGCCAGCTCCGGGTGGAGCCGCAGCACGACGCGCGTATCGCCGGTCGCCGCGACGACCTCCTCGTCGTAGGCGTCGAGCAGGAAGACCAGCGTGGCGCGGTCGACGCCGGCCGCGGGCTCGATGACGTAGGGCAGCAGATGGGTGTTCGCCTCTTCGTCGAAGTAGCGCAGGTCCTTGCCGCTGGCCTCCATGTGCCGGCGCAGGTCGAAATCGGTGCGGTTGGCGATGCCTTCGAGCTCGCTCCAGCCCATGGGAAAGAGATACTCGATATCGGACGTCGCCTTCGCATAGTGCGCCAGCTCGGATGGCTCGTGGTCCCGCAGGCGCAACCGGTCGCTGCGCACGCCGAGCCGCGTGTACCAATCGAAGCGCGCCTGGCGCCAGCGCGGGAACCAGACATCGTCTTCGCCCGGCTTAACGAAATACTCCAGCTCCATCTGCTCGAACTCGCGCGTGCGGAAGATGAAGTTGCCCGGCGTGATCTCGTTGCGGAACGACTTGCCCTGCTGCGCGATGCCGAAAGGCAGCTTGCGGCGCATCGCGCCCTGCACGTTCAGGAAGTTGACGAAGATGCCCTGCGCCGTCTCGGGGCGCAAATAGGCCACCGCCGCCTCGTCCGCCACCGGGCCGACAAAGGTCTTGAACATCAGGTTGAAGTTGCGCGCCTCGGTCAGCTCGCCGCCGCAGTTGGGGCAGCGCGGGCCATCCACCTGGTCGGCGCGGAAGCGCATTTTACACTGCTTGCAGTCGACCAGTGGGTCGGTGAAGTTCGTCAGGTGGCCGGAGGCCTGCCAGACCTGCGGCGCCATCAGGATGGCCGAGTCGAGGCCCACGACGTCGTCGCGCTCCTGCACATTGGCGCGCCACCAGGCGCTTTTGACGTTGCGCTTGAGCTCGACGCCCAGGGGACCGTAATCCCAGGTACTCGAAAAGCCGCCGTAGATCTCCGACGATTGAAAGACAAAGCCACGCCGTTTGGCGAGCGAGACAATCGTTTCCAGCGGGACCGGGTTTTCCATGGCCATATCCTCCGTTGCGCACCCGGGCCGCGCCCGGGCGGGGACCATCCGGCGAGGGCAACAAAAAAGCCCCCGCCCCACGCTAGGGACGAGAGGCCCGAAGGCTCCCGCGGTTCCACCCTGCTTGACGGCCCACCGGGGCCGCCCCCTTTCGGCGCCGCCCGACCCTGGCTCAGGAGCGCCGTTCACCCTACCTGCCGTACGAGGCTTACACCCTCCCTCGCTCGCTGCCGGGCAGTATAGCGGCTACTCTTCTCCGTCGTCGCCGGTTGCCGGCGGGCTATTGCCGATGGCACCAGTATACCGCATCTCACCCAGTGCGACAAGCCGCCGATCGGCGGAAAGCCGATCGGCCGCTAGCCCGAGATCCCGGCCGCGGTGTACTGTTGCCAAAACCCGGCCAGTCTGCTACAGTGGGCACGTGCCTGATCCTTACGCGAGCTCCCCACAGCGTACCCACAGGACGGCGATCACGTCTTGGCTGCCACCGCCCCGCTGGCTCGTCCTCGGGTTGGGCGTGCTCGTGGTCATCTCCTGGAGCACTTTCGTCGTGCGCAGTGTCGTCCCGGCCTGGGACCAACCGCACTGGCCGAATCCCGGCTATTGGGTGGCGGCACGCCTCGTGTGGGAGGGCCAGCCCAGTCTGGCCTATGCGCCCCAGGCGGTTTTTTTCCAGCAAGCGGCCCGCCTGGGCACGGTGCGCGATATTTTTGAGGCCAACGCGCCGACCACCCTGCTGGTGTTCGCCCCGTTGGGCGGATTATCCGAGCAGGCCGCGCACCGGTTCTGGCTCCTCTTCAGCCTGGGCTGCTTCCTGGCCGCCTGGGTTACGCTGCTGTGGGGGGTGCGCGTGCCGGTGGCGGGGGCCTTGGCCCTCTCGGCCCTGGTCCCCTGGTTCCAGCCCTGGCGGGAAAACATCGCACGCGGGCAGGCTTACCCGCTGGTGTTCCTGCTGGCGGTCGCGGCAGCGGTAGGCAGCCTCCCGCGGGGCGCGCCCCGCGGGAGGCTGCCTACCGCTGCCGGGCGGGCGCTCTGGCTGGCCGGCGTGGCCTGCGGATTGCTGGCGATCGTCAAGCTCTATTATGGTCTGGTACTGGTCTTGCCGCTGGTCGCCCGCCGGCAGTGGACGGTGCTCGCGGGGGCCGGGCTGGTATTCGCGGCCGCCGGCCTGGGCACGATCGTGGCCTGGGGTCCGGGGCTCTGGGCCAGCGCCCTGGGGCTCAGCCTGGCCTGGCGCGAACGGCCGGAAACGGCGGTCACCGCGTATCAGACACTCAACGGCTGGCTCACGCACCTCTTGCGCTACGACGCGGTCTGGAACCGCGGGCCGGTCGCCCAATTGCCCGCGCTCGTGACGCCCCTGTGGTGGGGCCTGGCTCTGCTCGGCGGGGGGCTGACCCTGGTCGTGGCGGCACGCGCGATCCTGCCGCCGGGCGCGACGCCGGCGCGCCGGCTGCTGGTGCCCGCGCTGGGCATCCCTCTGGCCCTGCTGCTGGTGCCCATCGCCGAGGACTATCATTTTCTCTTGACGCTCTTGCCGTTGCTGGTGGCGGGGATGGTGCTATGGGAAACGCGCGCCGCGGGGCCGGGGCAGGATCGCGTGCCCCGCCGGTGGCTCCGGCGCTGGGGCGGCCCGCTCGTGTGGGCGGCGGCCATCGTGCTGCTCGCCCCGCCGTGGCCCTTCAACGTGCCCAGTGTCGGCGGCTGGCACGCGTTGCTCTACTACCCCCGCCTGTACGGGACCCTGTTGTTGTGGGGCCTGGTGCTAGGCTTGCTGTGGCCCGGCCGGGCCCGCTCAGTAATCCAGGAGCAGATCGCCCGAGAGCATCCCGCCGCCCAGGGGAATGAGCAAGAGACAGACCAGGAAGAGCGGCACCTCGACGCTGGTGTTGCCCACCAGGATGATCGCTACGAGCATGTCGACGGCGAGTAAAAACGCCCAGGCCCGCGTGAGGAATCCGCCGATCAACATGACCCCGCCAAAGAGCTCCAGCGCGCCGATCAGCACCTGGGCCACCTCCGGGAAAGGCACGCCCGCCGCGCGAAAGAAGGCTGCATCCATGGCGTAGGTCTGGTTGTTGTTGAGCACTTTGTCGAAGCCGTACGGGATGAAAATGATCCCCGCATAGAGCCGCGGGATCAGGGCCAGCCAACGCAAGGGGGTGACGAGCTGGGCCGGGGTGCCGCGGATCGGTTTTGACCAGCCGGGGAATAAGGATCCGGCGCCTAACCAGTGCATAGTGTCCTCCGCAGATCGCCTGGGTCGTCCAACGTGACCCCCCCTATAATACCACATCGGCGGCCCCCCCGCCCGCCCCGCATGCGGCCGCGTACCTGCCACATCCTAGGCCACCCAACTTTCCGTAGCGCAAGGGGCAGCACACAGTATCGCCCCCGATGCAGTATTATTAGAGGTAACGGCCGAGCCTGTCCGGGCCGCCAAGCCCGAAGACAGCCGCAAAGCGTTGGACGTGCGGTTCACCTTTATGAGCCCGGCCGAGACAGCGCGGCACCACAATGGGATGGCCCCGGAGATTAATCTCGGTTTTGCCGATACCATACCGACGACCACGCTGGGAATCAGCACTGACGTGAGCGCCCAGACGGGTGATATCTTGCAACGAGAGGAGCGCTAAGCCGAACATGATTTTGTCCAAACCCGGCCTATGTCTCGCCACCTGCCTCGGGCTGGCGGCGCTGCTGACCGCCGCCCAGGCCACAGCGGCCCCGCCCGCCAGTATCGGGCGGGCCATCCAGATCTACAGCCCCTATGCCGGCGGGCCGGCTGTCGCGGGCAACCACCTGCTGGTGCAGGTCACGATCGCCGAGTACCGCCTCGATGGGATGCAGATCAACCGCCCCGCCGATCCGAACACGGGGTATTGGACGTTGCGGGTCGACGGCGCCGAGGCCGGGCTGGCCGTATCGGACATGCTGATGGCGCCCAACGCCGTCCTGCCCCGCCTGGCGGCCGGCAACCATCGTATCCGGGTGGAGCTGGTGGACAGCCGGGGGGCGCCGTTAGCGCCCCCGGTCTATCAGGAAGAAACCGTGGCCCTGGCCAACGACATGGTCTTTGACCCGGGCACCAGCGGCCCGCCGGCCGCCAAAATTATCTTGCCCGCCGCAGGCGCCACTGTGGCGCCGAACCGCTTGTTCGTCAAGGTGCGCTTGAACAACTTCCGCCCGGATGCCCGCCAGATCGGCCAGGTGGTCCAGCCGGGGACCGGCACCTGGTGGGTCAGCGTGGACGGCGCCTTCGCCGGCCTGTCGATGAGCGAGATTATCGACCTCCCGAACGATGCGCTGCCCAATATTGCGCCCGGGCCGCACACCCTTGCCGTGAGCTTGCACGGCAACGACGGCCGCCTGCTGCCGGGGAGCATCGGCGATAGCATCCAGGTGACGGTGAACGGGCCCTGCGCCGGGTGCCCGCCGCAGGCGGCCGTCGTACCCGGGTGTGAGACCGCCGGCGGGCAGGTCTTCCCCGCCACCGGCCACGCCGTGTGTGGGCGTTTCCTGGCCTGGTGGCTGCGCTACGGCGGCCTGGCCCAGTTCGGCTACCCGATCACGGATGCCGGCCCCGAGCGCGACCCGGCGAGCGGGGTCGTCTACCAGGTGCAGTATTTCCAGCGGGCACGCTTCGAGTATCACCCCGAGTACGCGGGCACGCCCAGCGAGGTCCTGCTCGGCCGCCTGGGGGCGCAAGTCCATCCCCCCGACCCGCCGGCGCCGGCCCGCCGCACGACCGGCATCACCTATTTCCCGGCCACCGGCCACAATGTCGAGCCCCTCTTCCTGGGCTACTGGCAGGCGCACGGGGGGCTCTTTGTGAACGGCTACCCGATCAGCGAGGCCATCCAGGAACGGTCGCCAACGGACGGCCAGATCTATACGGTGCAGTATTTCGAGCGCGCCCGCTACGAGTACCACCCGGAGTACGCCAACGGCCCCGGCGAAGTCCTGCTCGGCCTGCTCGGCGTCCAGGTCGCCCGCCAGCAGGGGCTGCTGGCGGGGCCCTAGCAACCGCCTGCCGGACGGGAGCTTGCGCGGGGGCCAGCATGGCCTTGCGGCTCGGCGCGCCCGATGCTATACTGGGCTGAACCCCCCCGCCGGGATCGCGCGCCGAGGAGCAACCGTGGACGTCTTTAGCAGCTTTCTGCCGATGGATCGCCGCCAGGCGCTGGCCGCGAACCGGTCCCTCCCCGACCGCACGCAGGGGGCCGTCCTACGGACTGACCTCTGCGGCTACACCGCGCTCACCAGCGCTTTTGTCGCCCCACTGGGTGCCCAGCGGGGTGGAGAAACCCTCTTTCGGGCGCTCGCCCCGGTCTTTGCCGCCCAGATCGCCCTCATCCATGCCTACCGGGGCAGCATCCTCGGTTTCAGCGGCGACGCACTCACCTGCTGGTTCGACGGCGACTCGGGCGGCCGCGCCACCGCCGCCGCGCTGGCGCTACAAGCCGCCATCCAGGCGTGGCCCCCGCTCCGACTGCCCGGCGGCGGTGCCCATGTGTTGGCCACCAAGGTGGTCGTCGCCGCCGGCCCGGCCCGCCGCTTCCTGGTGGGCGATCCCGCCGCCGGCCTGATCGACGTGCTGGCCGGCGCCCCCCTGGCCCGCCTCAGCAGCGGCGAGCAGCTGGCTGGCCCCGGCGATGTGTTGCTCGACCCGGCCGTGGCTGCGGCCTGCGCGGCCACCGGAACCTGGCGCGCGGTGGGCGATGGCGGGGAACGCTTCCTGGCCCTGACTACCCCCCCACCGGCCCTCCCGCCGCCGGCCCCCTGGCCCACCCTGGCCCCCGGCAGTTTCCAGCCCGACCAACTGCGCCCCTGGCTGCCGCCCGCCCTCTGGACACGTCTCGCTGCGGATAGCACATTCCAGATTGAGCTGCGACCCGCCGTCGCCCTCTTCGTGCGCTTCAGCGGCATCGGCGACGACCCCGGCACCGCCGCCCAACTCGACGCCTACATCCGCGGGGTCCAGGCCACGCTGGTCCGCTATGGCGGCACGTTGCTGCAATTGACCCTGGGGGAAAAAGGGGATTACTTTTATGCCAGCTTTGGCGCCCCGATCGCGCACGAAGACGACGCGGCCCGGGCGGCGGCGGCCGCGCTGGCCCTGCGCACCCCGCCGGCGGCATGTTCGTTTATCCGCGAGATCGGCATTGGGCTGGCGGCCGGGGCCGTGTACGCCGGGCCGTACGGCAGCACGGACAGTCAGACGTACGCGGCGCTGGGCGATGCGGTGAACCTGGCGGCGCGGCTGATGCAGGCCGCCGGCCCGGGCCGCCTGCTGGCTAACCGCGCGGTGTGGCAGGCCACGCGCGGCCGCTTCGTGTGGACGACGCTGCCACCGCTACAGGTGAAGGGGAAGACGGAGCCGTTGGCGGTCTATGCGCTAGAGCAAGAGCGGGAGTGGGGCCGGGCGGCCCGGCCCGCCGCGTCCGAGATGATCGGGCGGGGGGCGGAGCTGGCCTTGCTGGCCACGGCCGGGGCCCAGGCGCGGGCGGGAGCCGGCCAGATCGTCGGGGTCAGTGGGGAGGCGGGGCTCGGGAAAAGCCGGCTGGTGGCCACGGCCGGGGACCAGTTGCGGGCCGGCGGGTTCACGGTGTATGGCGGCGCAGCGCACGCGTACGGCCAGCAGACGGCCTACCTGGCCTGGCAACCCGTCTGGCAGGCTTTTTGGGCCCTGGAGGCGACCATGCCGGTCGGCGCGTGCCTGCAAGAGCTGACCACCCAGCTCACCGCGATCGATCCCGCCCTACTGCCCCGCCTGCCGCTGCTGGGGGCCGTCCTCGGCGTGGCCCTCCCCGACACCGAGCTGACGGCCGCGATGGAACCCCCACTGCGCCAGGAAGCGCTGCAAAGCCTGCTGATCGCCTGCCTGCAGGCCCGCGCGGCGTCGGGGCCGGTGCTCATCGTGCTGGAAGATGCCCACTGGCTCGATCCGCTGTCCCACGACCTGGTGGCGGCGGTGGGTCAGGCAATCGCCCACCTGCCAGTGCTGCTCCTACTCGCCTACCGCCCGGCGGCGAACGCACCCGGGCCGGCCGCCCCGGTCACGGCCCTACCCCACTTTCGCGAGATCGAGCTAGCGCCGTTGGCCCCCGACGCAGCGAGCACGCTGCTGGCGCGGCGGCTGGCGGCGGCTGGCCGCCCGGCGCCACCCCCCGCCGTCGCCACGGCGCTGGTCACGCGGGCCGCGGGCAATCCCTTCTACCTGGAAGAGCTGGTGAGCTACCTGCTGGACGGGAACGTGGATCTGAGCGACCCGGCGGTGCTGGCCGAGGGAACCTGGCCGGCCAGCCTGCAGAGTCTGTTACTGGCCCGCATCGACCAACTGACCGAAGCACAGCGCACGGTGCTGAAGGTGGCCAGCATCGTGGGACGGCGGTTCCCCATGCGGCAGTTATGGGGCGTGCATCCACAGTTGGGGGTCGCGGAGCAGGTCGCCGACGACCTGCTGGAGCTCGCGGCGGCCGGCTTGACCCCGCTGGATCAAGTCGAACCCGAAATGGTTCATATATTTCGGCACGCCATCACCCAGGAAGTCACATATGGCAGCCTGCCGGGCACCGTGCGGGCGCAGCTGCATGAGCAGTTCGCGGCCTGGCTGGAAGCGGGCCACATGGCGGCCGGGACCCCCCCGCCGCTCGATCTGCTCGCCTACCACTATGGGCAGAGCGCGAACCGGGCCAAACAGGTGGAATATGGGCGGCAAGCGGGGGACGCGGCCGCCGCCGCGTACGCCAACGAAGCGGCGGTGCAATATTACACGCGGGTCCTGGCCCTGCTGGCGCCGGACGCGGCCGCGCGGCCCCCGGTCACCCTGGCGCTGGCGGACGTCCTGGCCCGCACCGGCGCCTGGGACGCGGCGGCCACCTATTACGCGGCGCTTGTTGCGGCGCCGGGAACCGCGGATGGCCCGACCTGGGCCGCGGCCGCGCTGGGGTTGGGCGCGCTGCGGCAGGAACAGGGAGCCAATGCGGCCGCGATCGACTGGCTGGAGCAGGCCCGGGCGGCCTACGCGGCGGCCGGCGCCGCCGCGGGCGAGAGCCGGGCACTGGCCGAGCTCGGTTGGCTCTACCAGAGCCAGGGCGCCTATGATGCCGCCACCACCACCCTGCACCTGAGTATCGCGCGGGCCACGGCGGCGGGTGATCGCGCGGCGCAAGCCCGGGCCCTCAACCATCTGGGGGCGGTGGCCTGGCGGCAGGGCGCTTACCCGACGGCCCAGGCCCGGTATACCGAGAGCCTGGCCCTGCGCCGCGCCCTGGGCGATCAGCCCGGCATTGCCGTGACTCTGGGGAACCTCGGCGTCGTGGCCTGGACCCGCGGCGAGCGGGAGCAGGCGCAGGCGCTGTACGGGGAAAGCCTGGCCCTGCGGCGCACCCTGGGCGACCGGCCCGGGATCGCGCAGACTTTGAATAACCTGGGGCTATTGGCCGGCGATCAGGGACAGTTGCGCACGGCGCGGGCGCTCTACACCGAGAGCCTGGCACTGTATCGCGATCTCGGCAACCGCGCCGGGATCGGCGCGGTCCTGGGCAACCTGGCGTTCGTCAGCCAGGAATGCGGGGACCGCGACACCGCGGCGGCGTTATACGCCGAGAGCCTGGCGCTATATCGCGCCCTGGGGGCGCAGGAATCGATCGCCCGGGCCCTGGAGAACCTCGGCCTGGTCGCCCGGGAGCGCGGCGATTTGGCCACCGCGCAGGAGCTGCTTGACGAGAGCCTGGCCCTCTTTCGGGAGCTGGACACACAGGCCGGCATCGCTACGGCCCTGGATAGTCGGGGCCTGGTCGCCCGGGAGTCAGGAGAACTCGGGGCGGCACGCGCGTATTACGAGCAAAGTCTGGCGCTTAAGCGGGCGCTCGGCGTGCCCCGCGGGCTGGCAGCCACCCTCTCTCATCTGGCGGAGCTCGCCCTGGCCGCCGGCGATAGGCCGACAGCCCAGGCGCTTTTTACGGAAAGCCTGGCGGTCAGCCACACGGCGGGGGAACGCCGGGAGAGTGTATGGGCCCTGGTGGGGCTCGCGGCCTGCGCCCGGACGCGGCGGGCGGCGACCGCCGCCCGCTGGCTGGGCGCGGCGGCGGGGCTACTCCAGGCGCAGGGGCTGGCCTGGGACCCCCTCTATCGCCAACTGGCCGATCAGACGGCCCAGGCCGTGCGCGCCGCGCTGGGCGAGGCCGGCTATGCCCCGATCTATGGTGCGGGGCAGGCGCTCCCCTGGGAGGAGGTGGTCGCCGA
The DNA here is from genome assembly GCA_035310405.1 of Chloroflexia bacterium. Classification (GTDB taxonomy): domain Bacteria; phylum Chloroflexota; class Chloroflexia; order QHBQ01; family JAICKM01; genus JAICKM01. The sequence continues at coordinate 15,406 of DATGEF010000082.1, forward strand.
AATCGGGGCCGCACCCGACTCGGTCCCCACCCTATCCCGAATCTAAAGGCCCGGCCGCGCGTGGCCGGTCGCAACGATCCCCAACTAGCTTTGCCGGCCGGCGCCGGCTCAAGGAAAGGTCTGGACCACGATGCAGTTTAACCAAATCGCCCCGGTGGACGTCAACGGGCAGATCCAACTGCTCGCCATCAGCATGGACGGGCGCCTGTATCATGCCGTCCGGGCACCCGGCGGCTGGACACCGCTGGCGGAGGTGGTGCCGGCGAACGGGACCCCGGCCGCCGGCACGTTTTTTAGCGCCGCCGGGACCGGCAGCCCGGACGGCCGGTTACACACGGTGCTGCTGGCCGCAGACGGCGCCTGGGAGGCCGTCCGGGCGCCCGACGGCAGTTGGGGCGCCTTTACACCCCTGCCGCCGGCCGTGCATGCCGGATTTACAGTCAGCGCCGTCGCCGTCGCCGGCACCCTGCACCTCTTGACCGGGACGGCGGATAACCGGATCTGGTATACCAGCCGCCCGCCCGCCGGGACGTGGACCCCGGCTGTTCCGATCCCGCCCCAGGAGATGGACCTGTGCCAGATCACGATCGTCGCCGCCGCTGGCCGGTTGCAGCTATTCGCCAGCACGGGATGGGGGGGGCGGGACGTCTATTCTGCCACGCAGCACGCGGCGGGCTGGGACAGCCCCACCGAGCTGGTAGCCGCCGCCGACGCGCCCAGCGCCATCAGCCACAGTTACACAGGCGGGTCCGACGGCCAGGTCCACGTGATCCTCTTCGGGGGCGATCGCGTCAACGGCAGCATGATCACGAACGACGACGGGCTCTGGCATGCGACCCAGGCGCCCGACGGACCCTGGAGCGCATTCACCGAGGTACAAAAGCGCCCCGCAGCCGATGAGTGGGCGAAAGTCAGCTGCGTGGGCGCCGCCGATGGGCTCCATGTGTTGGTGGCGACGGGGCCGGGCCGGATCTGGTATACCAGCGGCCGTCCTACCGGCCCCTGGACTCCGCTGGTCGAAGTGCCGCAGCCGGCCGAGCTGCTCAACCGGCAGGTGGCCGGGCCGCACTACGGGCCAGGGCGCGTGGGTGCGGGGGGGGATCCGATCTTAGGCAAGTGAGTGGGGCTATAACATGAGTAGGGAACAGGGTGGCCGGCTGGCCACCCTGTCGGCGTAGTGCTTGTGGCGGAGCTAATGGACTTCGCTAAAGCCCTCGCGGGATGGGGTCCGGCGCATCAGCTCTTCGCTGGCGGCGCCGCCCTCCCCGGGTTGCTCGGCGCCGGCGCCGCCGTAGCGGCCAGGGCCGGCCCCTTCGGCCGTGGCGCTCTCGCCGCCGCCTTTGGGCGAGCCCGGCGCCAGGGGGCGGGAGCGGCGTTCCACCTCGTCGTCGATCTTGCCGGTGGAGTCCCAGGGAATCAGGTCCGGGCTTTCGCCGGCCGCGCCGGCGGGCGTTTTGCTGACCAGCGGATCGACCTGCCGGCCGCTAGGATGGGGCCCGTCGCCGGGTGTGTTGTTGTGTGCGCTCATCGTTGCCTCCTTTACTGCTAAGCAAAAATATGTCGGGTAGGCCAGGCGGCGCCCGCTATTCGGCCCCGGCCGGGAGCGCCGCCGGGGCAAAGGGACTATCGCTCCGGGGGAGTTGCGTTTCGATCAGCTCGCGGACCAGCCGGAGGCTGCTTTCCACGCCGGTCAGCTTTTCGTACATATCGAGCAGGGCGGGCGGGCCGAAATTGGCCATCTGCGGCTGTCGGCCAAATTCCTCGGCCAGATAGACGGTGGCCAGCCGGGCGGCCTGCGCGAGTGAGGCGCCGCCGTCGAGCCCCTGCTTGATCAGCATACAGACATCCACCGCGTTGCCGTTGAAGCGCTCGGGATTCTGCGGGGCACGGGGCAGGTAGCCCTTTTGCGCCCAGTAGCTGACCTGGCGCGTGGTGAGATCGCAGAGCGCGGCCAATTGGGCCGTGGTGAGGTTCAAGCGGGTCCAGAGGGCGCCCCGGTTCACCGGCTCGAATTGAAAGCTGCGGCGCATGCGCATTACTCCTTACTCCGCCTTAACGGCGGACAGGCGGACGGGCAGAAACCAGGCATGCGGTTACATGTAGCACGAACTGGGCCACTCGTCTAGTCCGCTGGCGGGGGGGGCCATGGCGCCGTCCCGAATCTTATGCTATACTGCGTGGGCTAAAGACCACGATCCGAGATCCGAGAGCCGTCAATGGGCAGTCAATCATGGGTGCTATCATCATGCTGACTATGGACTCACCACAGGTTACCACCTCCCGGCGTAGCCTGGCCCGGCACCTGGCACCCTATGTGCCCCGCTGGGTGCGCGCCCGCCTTCCGCTCGCCGCAGGCACCGAGGAAACGGCGCCCGGGGCCAGCCTCTATATCCACATCACCGGCTTTACCGATCTGATCCGCGCGCTAGTGACCCGGCCCGACGACGCCGAGCAGGTGCGGCGGATCTTCGACCGGATCTATATGCCGCTCGTTGCGGCGATCCAGGCCCACGGGGGGGACATCAGCCGCTTCGCGGGCCCGAGCCTGACCGCCCAGTTCGCCAGCCGCGCGGCCGCCCGCGCGGCGGCGGCGGCGCTCCAGCGCGATCTGCCGGCCCCCATCGTGACGCCGAGCGGGGTCTACCCCCTGGGCCTGCGGCTGGGCATCGGCGAGGGCGCCGTAACCTGGCAAATCGTGGGCACCGCCCGGCTGGGCCTGTACTGGGTCGCCCACGGACCCGCCGTCACTCAGGCGCGGGCGGCCGCGGCGCCGGACGCGCCTGCCCTGCGGCTGCCGGCCCCCGGGGCCGCCACAAGGGGGGCGCGGCCGCCCGCGGGCCGCACGGGGGCCGCAGCCGCCCTCAAGCCCTATGTTCCGCCCGCGCTGGTGGCCCGCCTGGCCGCGGGCGGGGACGAATGGATCGGCGAGTTTCGCGTCGTTTGCACCGCCTTTGTGGCGCTCCCGGCCGAAGGCGACTTACAAACCCTGGTGGTGGCCGCCCTGCCGCTCATCGCCCAATTCGGCGGCCGGCTGAACGAGATCGAAATCGACGGCCAGGAGCGCCGGCTTTTATTGCTCTTTGGCGCCCCGGTGGCCTATGGCGACGACGCCGCCCGGGCGGCCAATTGTCTGCTGGCCTTGCGCGAGGCCGGGGTGTTGGAGCGGGCCGGCATGGCGCTGGGGCTGCAATATGTGGGCACTATAGGTGCCCCGGCCGCGGGCCGCTGCACCTATACCGCCTTGAGCGGTGAGCGAGGGGTGGCCACCCGCTTGCTGGAAACCGCCGCCCCGGGCGAGATCCTGGTCAGCGGGCGGGTGCAGGCCGCCGCCGGCCCCGGCTTCCAGTGCGTGCCCCGCGGCACCCTGGCCGGGGCGGATCGCCCCGCCCCGGTGCCGGTCGCCGAGTTGGCGGGCCATGCCGCGCTGGACACCGCCCCGGCCCAGGAAACCCTGCAGGGCCGGCGGGCCGAACTGGCCGGGGCCAAGGCCGTGATGGCCGCCGCGGGGCCGGGCTGGCCGGGCCTGCTGCGCCTGCTGGGCGATGCCGGCATCGGCAAGACCCGGCTGGCCGCCGCGATCGGCGCCCGGGCGGCGACCGCGGGCTGGCGGGTCCTGGCCGGGGCCGCCCGGCCCGACCATCAGACGACGCCGTATTGGCCGTGGTTGGCGCCGCTCTACACGCTCTTCGGCGGTACGCCCCTGGCCCCGCCCGACGGGCCCAGCCTGGCGGCGACGGTGACCCGCCTGGCGCCCGATCGCGGGGACGACGCCCCGCTGCTCGGCGAAGTCCTCGGCGTGCGCATGGCGGAATCGCCGGGCCTGGCCGCACTGGACCCGCGCACCCGCGCGGGCGCCACGCGCACGCTGCTGGCCACGCTGATCGGGGCCGCCGCCCGCCAGCAGCCGTTGCTGATCTGGCTGGACGATTTGCACTGGGCCGATTCGTTCTCCTGGGACCTGGTCGTCGACCTGACGCAGGGCACCCCGCCGCCGGCCGGCCGGATCGTGGTCATCATCGCGCACCGGCCCCTGGGCGCGCATCCCCCGGCCGCCCTCGCCGCGTTGCCCCACCACACGCCGCTGGAGCTGCACGAGCTCGACCCCGAGGCGGCTGCCGCGCTGGTGCGCGCCCGGGCCGCGTTGCCGGAGCCGATCGTCGCGCAAATCGTCGCCCGCGGCCAGGGCCACCCGTTCTTTCTCGAAGAACTGGTCACGGCCTATGTGGAGAGCGGCGCGCTCGTGCTGCCCAATACCGTGCAAGATGTCGTCCAGGCGCGGATCGACCGCCTGCCCGAGCCCCAGCAGCAGACCCTTAAGCTGGCCAGCGTGCTCGGCCGGTCCTTCACCCTCGCCGCCCTGGTCGGCAGCTACCCGCCCGACCAGGATGCCGGCGCGGTGCCCGCCCACCTGCATGACCTGGCCCGCCTCGACCTGACGCCGCTCGACGCCGCGACCACCCCGGCCTATACTTTTAAACACGCCATTACCCAGGAGGTGGCCTATAGCAACCTGCAGGGCGCGGCGCGCCGCGCCTCGCATGAGCGGGCCGCGGCCTGGTTCGAGCAGACGGCCCCGGAAGACTATGCGCTGCTGGTGTACCACTATGGCCGCAGCGACAACCTGAATAAGCAGCGGGTCTATCTGCAGCTGGCCGCCGAAGAGGCCCAGGCCGCCTTCGGCAATGACGTCGCGATCGATTGTTACGCCCGCTTGCTTTCCTTATTGGAAACGACGGATCAGCTGCCGATCTTGCTCAAACTCGGGAGCGTCTGGCAGCTGATCGGAAAGTGGCCCGAAGCCGAAGCCGTCTATCTCCAGGCCTGGCAAATGGCCGAGGCGCTGGAGGATTTGCACACGACCGCGCAGAGCCAGCTGGCGCTGGGCAGTCTGATGCGCGAGAAAGGCAGCTTCCTGGAAGCGTTGACCTGGCTGGAGAAAGCCCGCGCGGCTTTCACGCGCCTGGACGACCAGGCAGGACTGTGCCAGACGATCGGGAAGATTGGGCAGGTCCATTGGATGCAGGACTCGCGCCCGCAAGCGCAGGCCTGTTTTGAGCAACAATTCGAGATCGCCAGTCTGCTGGGCGATCTGCGCGCTATGGGCCAGGCCCTCGGCAACCTGGGCAATGTGCTGACGGATACCGGCGATACACCGCGCGCCCTGGCGTGCCAGGAGCAGCACCTGGCGATCGCCGCCGACCTGGGCGACCGCGTGGAGCTGGAGCGCGCCTACTGGGGTATCGCGAGTATCTGCCACAGCCTGCATGATGAGCGCCGCGCCCTCGACGGCTACGCGCGCACCCTGCAGATCGCCATCGAGATCGGCGATAAGCGAACCGAATATGTCGCCCTGTCGGGCATGGGCGACGCGTACCTGGAATATGGCGACATGGTGCGCGCCCTGGCCTGCACCGCCCACCAGCTGGCCAACGCCCTGGCCCTCGGCGACCGCGCGGGAATCACGCCGGGCATTGGCAACATCGCCACGATCTATGCCCAGCAGGGCTGGTTTGCGGAGTCCGAGCGCCTGTTCCGCAGCGCCGTGGCGTTCTCCCGCACGCTGGCCACCCCCTACTACACCTGCGTCTATCTCTACCAGTTCGCCGAGCTCTATGTCCGCCAGGAACGCTTCGGGGAAGCCCAGACCCTCAACGACGAGGCGGCCCGGCTCGCCGCCGCGGTCGAAGATAAGGAATTTCAGTTCAACACCAGCCTCCTGGCGGTGCACCTGCGGGGCGTCCTCCGCCCCGCGGAGACCGCCCTCGCGCTGGCCGCCTGCAGCACCTTGCTAGAGACGTACCCCGAAGACTCGCAGCAAGCGGCGATTTATTTCACCATGTGGCGCTTGGACGCGGGCCAGGAAGCGGCCCGCCAGCAGGCCGCCGGCATCTATGAGCGTCTCTACCAGGCGGGGCCCAATGGCCGCTACCGGGAGCGCTACGAGGGGCTGACCGGCACACTGTTGCCCGAGCCGCCGCCCCTCCCCAACCTGCCGGAGATCGTCACGCGCCAGTATGTGGACCTGCCCAGTCTGCTGGTCCAGGTGGATGCCCTGGTCGAGCAACAGGCGGGGCGCGCCCGCCGCCATCCACCCGCCTGACGCGCGGCCCATGAATCGCCCACCGCAACCCTATCTGGATCTCCGCGCCCGCCTGCTGCGCCTGACACTGATCGGCAGCGCCGGGGGGGCCGCCGGCTACCTGCTGTTGGCGGCGGGCGGGGTCATGAGCAGCCGGCTCTTTCCCTGGGATGGCCTGGGCGTGCTGGTGCTCTGCGCGATCTGCGGCGGGCTGCTGCAGCGCAACCAGACGGGCCTGGCGGCGGCCTGCTTTCTGGCGGGGATCAGCCAGCCGGCCTGCTATGCCGGCCAGGCCTATGGCGTCGCCAGCCCGGTCAACGCGACCTTCCTGCTCGGCATCGTGCTCTGCGGGTTGCTGATCGGCGGCTGGTTCCTCAGCATCTGGACGGCCGCCTATTGCGGCTGGATGGCCCTGCTGGCCTGGGGCGAGCTGCAGCACGCCTGGCACCCTGCCACCCCGGTTGCCGACGGCGGGCACATGCTGCGCCTGGTGCTCTTTTGGTGGGCCCTGTTCGCCGCGACCGGCTGGGTCGTTTGGCTCTTCGCCCGCAGCCTGGAGCGCGCAGCGGAAGTGTCCCGCGGCCAGACGATCGCCCTGGCCCGCACTCTGCAGGCCCTCTCGACCGAGCCGGAACTCGACACCTTCCTGGGCCAGGTCCTGACGGTCACGGCGGAGCAGCTCGGCGGGCGCTGGGCCACGCTCTGGCTCTACGAAGCGGCGACCGATAGCCTGGTCCGTCACCTCGGGTATGGCCGGGGGCGGGTCCTGGCCGGGGACCAATTGGGGGAGCTGGGCCGAGCGCCGATCGCGGCGCAGGAGCTGCCCATCTGGCAGGAGATCGCCCGCACCCACCAGCCGATTATCGTCGCCGATGTCGCCAATGACCCGCGCCTCAAATACCGGGCCCAGCTGCTGGCCGACAACATCCGCACCCTGCTCTACCTGCCGCTCTTGCGCGACGACCAGGCGATCGGTATGTTCAGTATCAACAGCACCGAGCGCCGCCGGTTCCGCCCCGAGGAAATCGAACTGGGCCACGCTCTCGTCGGGCAGATGACGTTAGCCATCCAATTGACCCGCCTGGCCGCCAGCGGGCAGCAGGCGGCCGTGCTGGAGGAGCGCAACCGCCTGGCCCGCGAAATCCACGACACGCTGGCCCAGGGCTTTACCGGCATCGTGATCCAGTTGGAGGCGGCGGAGGATAGCCTCGCGGAGACCCCGGATGGCGCCCGGGAGCACCTGAACCGGGCGCGGGCCCTCGCCCGCAGCAGCCTGGCCGAAGCCCGCCGCTCGGTCCATGCCTTGCGGCCGCTGGCGCTGGACACGGATGATCTCGCCCAGGCGCTCGCTCGCCTGGTCCAGGAGATGACGGCCGGGGCGCCGATCCAGGCCCAAGTGCATGTCTATGGCCCGGCCCGGCGCCTGTCCCCAGCCATCGAAAGCCACCTGCTCCGTATCGGCCAGGAAGCCCTGACCAACGCGCTGAAGTATGCCGAGGCCCGCCAAATCCGCATTGCGTTGACCTTCCAGCCGGACACGGTGGAGCTCCAGGTCGCCGACGATGGGCGGGGCTTCGACCCGCAGGCCCCGCCCCCCCGCCCCGCCGGCGGCTTCGGGCTGCGCGGCATGCGGGAACGCGTCGCACAGCTGGGCGGGGAGTTTAGCCTGGTGAGCCGGCCGGGCGCCGGGACGGAGGTCCGGGTGCGCGTTGGGGGATAGGGGTGGGGGTTGGGGGTTGGGGGTTGGGAGTTGAGCGGGCGGGGGATCTGGGGAGGAGAGGAGGTCGGGTGGTGAAAGAGGGGGCGATTCGGGTGCTGGTGGTGGATGACCACCCGGTGGTGCGCGAGGGGTTGGCGGCCCTGATCGAGCGGCGATCGGATATGACGGTGGTCGGGGAGGCGGCCAACGGGCAAGAGGCCGTGGCCGGCTACCGCCGCCTGCTCCCAGATATTACGCTGATGGACCTGCGGATGCCGATCCTGGGCGGCGTGGAGGCCATCAGCGCCATCCGCCAGGACTTTCCGGCCGCCCGGATCATCGTGCTGACGACCTATGACGGCGATGCCGACATTTACCGGGGCCTGCAAGCCGGCGCCCGCGCCTACCTGCTGAAAGACGCCCCGCGCGAGGAATTGCTCGACGCCATTCGCAGCGTCCACGCCGGCCAAACGCGCATTCCCCCGGCCGTGGCGGCCCGCCTGGCCGAGCGGGCCATGGGCGGCCCCGCGCTCAGCCCCCGCGAGCTGGAGGTGCTGGCGCAGATCGTCGCCGGCCGGAGCAACAAGGAGATCGGGCAGGCGCTGGCCATCGGCGAAGGCACGGTCAAGGCCCATGTGAATAGTATCCTAGGCAAGCTCGGGGTCGCCGACCGCACCCAGGCCGTCACGGTAGCCCTCCAGCGCGGAATCGTGCATCTTGAATAGTCGTCAGTCGTCAGTCGTCAGTCGTCAGTTGGTGGTCGGCAGTGGGCAGTTGGCGGCCGTCAGTTGCCGGTCACCAGTCGGCAGTCGGCAGTCGGCAGTCGGCAGCCGGCAGTCGGCAGTTGGCGGGGCGATGGGAGGAAGGCTGTTGTAGAGGCATGGTGGGCCTGGTACTGGGATCCTGTGGCTGTTTAGCGTGTTTTATTAGCAGAAAGCATAAGATCTGTCATTCTTCGCTGCGCTCAGAATCCGGTGGGGCGTGTACCCGCAACCTTATTGGCATCAACCTAAGAGTCAGGGACAGCGAGGTGACAATGTACGGCGACCAGCACCAGCCATCCAGTAGTGACGCCCGCCCCAATAGGGGGGGAACGGGGCGGTCATTTACAGGCGGGGGTGCCTGGAAGGCGGGATCTGACGGGCCAATTGCCCGCCAACCTCAGGCCGAGCCGCGGGGCAACGGATTCTTCGCTACGCTCAGAATGACAAGATTTTTAATATCTTTGCTAATAGTTATCTCCTAACACGATTAGGGCATTATGGCGGTCGGACGCGATCTTGGAGCGATGCCCAGGGCGAAGATAGTAGTGTTGCACAGGAGTGGGGAATCACTATGCAGCGGATTACGCCGGGGTTTTATACGTTTACCGGGTTACTGGTGGGGCGGGTCTATTTGATCCGCGACCCGGATGGCATGACCCTGATCGATACGGGGCTCGGCCTGGCCGCGGACAAGATCCTGGCCCAGATCGCCGCGGCGGGGGGCCAGGCGCGGCAGATCAAACGCATCTTGATCACGCATGCCCATCCGGATCATATCGGTGGCCTGCCGAAGCTCAAGGCGCAGACGGGGGCACAAGTCATCGCCTCGGCGCTGGAGCGGCCGACCATCGAAGGCCGGCAGCCGATTCCGGGGCCCCCGGCGGAGCAACTCCCGTCGTGGGTCCGCCTGCTGCGGCCGCCCCCGGTCACGCTGCCCGGCACCCCGGTCGACCGCGAGGTAGCGGATGGCGAGTTGCTTCCTGACGTGATGGGCGGCCTGCGCGTGATCGCGACCCCCGGCCACGCCCCGGGCCATCTGGCTTTCTGGCAACCGGAACGGCGCATCCTCTTCTGCGGCGACGTGATGATGCGCATCCCCCGGCCCCAGTTGCGCCTGCCGGTTGCCGCCTTCACCGTCGACATGGCCGAGAACAAGCGATCGATCCGGCGCCTGGCGGCGCTGGACGCGGCGATGCTCTGCCTGGGCCATGGCCAGCCGCTGACCCAGCAAACCGCCGAGACGGTGCGCGCCTTCGCGCGCCAGGTCGGGGTCGGGTGACGCGTCTTCCCGCGCTCCCGTTGCTGGGGTCCCCCTCTATAACCTGAGTTATACGCCCGCCTCTATCCGCGGACCCATCCGCCCGCTCACCTTTTGGACGAGCGGCGATCTGATCCTGCGGCTGATGCCTGCCCGCCTGCCGAGATCTAGAATAACGGGGACCACTGGTCACCAGGCAAGTAGCGCAGGAGTCAGAGGAGGAGAGCACATGATCTATCAGCATCCGATTAGCCGGCCGGTCATCGAGGTCGAGCACCTGGTGAAGAGCTATCCGGGAGTCAAAGCCGTCGACGGCATCAGCTTCCACGTCGCGGAGGGCGAGATTTTCGGGCTGTTGGGGCCCAACGGGGCCGGGAAATCGACAACCCTGAGTATCGTCGAAGGGGTGCGCCGGCCGGACAGCGGGACGGTGCGCGTGCTGGGGCTCGACCTGCCCGCCCGGGCGCCGGCCGTCAAGCGACGGATCGGTGTGCAGCTGCAGAGCACCAGCCTACTGCCCGACCTGACCGCCGTCGAGCAGATCGAGCTGTTCGCCCGGCTCTATGGGCGGACGATCAACCGGGCCACCGCCCTGGCCTTGCTCGCGCGGGTGAGCCTGGACGAGAAGGCGAGCGCCCTGCCGGCCACCCTCAGCGGCGGCCAACAGCAGCGCCTGGCGCTGGCCCTGGCCCTGGTCAACGACCCGGAGATCATCTTCCTGGACGAGCCGACCGCCGGCCTCGATCCCCAGGCGCGCCATAGCCTGTGGGATCTCGTGCGCGGCCTATGTGCCGAAGGCCGGACGGTGGTCTTAACCACCCACTATATGGAAGAAGCCGAGGCGCTTTGCCACCGGATCGGCATCGTCGACGGCGGCAAGCTGCTGGCCCTCGACACACCCGGCGCCCTGATCACGACCCTGCAAGGCCGATCGTCGATCACCACGGCCGCCGCGCTGCCCGCGGAGACGTTGGCCGCGCTGCCCGGGGTTCACGATGTCCAGACCGAGGGCGGCAATGTCCGCCTGCAAACGGATGATGTGCCCGCCACCATCGGCGCCCTGTTGGAGGTCGCCCGCCGGCAAGGGGTCTCGCTCCGCGACCTGCACGTGCAGCAGCCGAGCCTCGAAGACGTATTTTTGCAGCTTACGGGAAGGAGTATTCGAGCATGAACACCGCGATCGCCCAGCGGCCGGGTACACAGGCCGCCCCGAGCCGGGTCGCCACCCTGGCCCCCACCGGGCAGTTCACCCTGGCCGTGTTGCGCGCCGGCGTGCGCAACCGCGTGGCGCTGGCCACAGCGCTTTTCACACCGCTCTTTATGCTGGCGATTTTCTGGCTGACCACGCAAGGGGGCAAGCCGGGCGGCTTCAATATGCTCAGCTTTATCTTCCCGGGGATCGTCAGCTTCACGGTCATGATGGCGGGCAGCACGCAGGTCACGCGGCTGGGCAGCTGGCGGCAGCAGGGCGTCTTCGGCCGGCTGGCCTGCACACCGGTGCCGCTGGGGCAGTTGGTCCTGGCCGCGGCCCTGGCCCAGGTCCTACTCAGCCTGGTCCAGGCCCTGATCGTCGTCGTCTTCGGTATCCTCGTCGTCGGCATCCCGGTGCAGCCGCTCGGCATCCCGCTGGCGGCCGGCGTGCTGACCCTCGGCGCGACCTGCTTCATCGCCTACGGCTCGCTGGTCGCCAGCCTGGCCAAGCGCATCGAGACGGCCTCGCTGCTCTTTATCTTCACGCTGCTGCCGCTGAGCATGCTCGGCAATACGTTTCTGCCCGTGGACCAGCTGCCGCCCATCGTCGGCGCGATCAGCCCCTGGCTGCCGACGACGATGATGGCCGACCTGATCCGGGCGCTGCTGACAACCGGCACGCTGCCCGCGGCGCCCCTGGTCCCGCTCGCCGGGCTGCTGCTCTACACGATCTTGTTCAGCGCCCTGAGCATGCGCCTGTTTCGCTGGGAATAGGCGCATACTCAGGGCGGCAATCAGGCGCCGGACGGCCTAAGCCGCCCGGCGTTCCTGGCCCTGCTGGACGATCTGGCGGATCTGATCGATATGGGAGTTGTCGTGGCGCAAGCCGCCGACAAACCGCTCGTAGGCATTAAGCGGCGGCCGCTCGGGACGGTAACGGAACGCGGTCTCCAGGTGCGGCGGGTCGGGCCAGAGCTCCAGGCTGGCCAGGCGCATGCGCAGGCTCTCTTCCAGGCGCGCGCGGCACTGGGCAACCGTGGTGATCGTCTCCCAGGGCAGCTCATAGCGGGTCCGGCCGGGGCGCTCCACCCCCCGGGCCAGCTCGGCGGCCGCGAAGGCCGCTTCCTCCGCCGACGCCGTCGTGTGGACGATCACGTGCCCCAGCGTCCAGGCTAAATTCACCACACTGGGATCGCTGGCATAGGTATCGTTGGCCTGCGGATCATCCGGGACCAAGGTCACGTCGGCATCGGTACAATCGGCGATCGCCGCCTGCATCGCCTGGACCATCGTCTCGGTCAGCCGGCGCAGGTCGGCGGGGGTCCAGGCCTCGCCCGCGGGGGTCAGGTCAAGTGGCATGACAAATACTCCTCATCTTACAAATACTCCTCATCTTGTTGTGTATATCGACAGACTCGATCAGACCAGTCAGGCCCGATCTGTACTTCAGCGTCGATCCTTCCTCAACATCACCGGTTAATTATACAGCAATCACGGCGTTTGCGATTATTTATAATTAGCCGCAGGCACGGCAAGCATCTTGCTGGTGGTGTTCGGCGACGTAATCAGCTAATCCGACTGCGGAAGGACATCTGGCGGGCAGGGGTGCAATGAATGAACTCGAATTGATCCTGCTGCTGTTGGTCGTCGTGGCGGCGCTGACGCTCCTCGCCCGGGCCTGGCGGGTGCCCTACCCGATCCTGCTCGTGTTCGGCGGGCTGCTCCTGGCGCTGGTGCCCAGCGTGCCGAAAATCCCGCTCACGCCGGACCTGGTCTTCCTGGTGTTCCTGCCGCCGCTGGTGTACCGCGCCGCCTTCACCACGTCGATCCGCGATTTCCGCGGCGCCCTGCGGCCCATTCTCTCCCTGGCTGTCGGTCTGGTGCTGGTCACGACCCTCGCCGTGGCCGTGCTG